>JAIRZX010000718.1 GCA_031267005.1 Deltaproteobacteria bacterium | reverse complement strand
GATTTCTGAGCGAACCCGGCGGCCAGCGTCCCGGCGCCCTCGGAGCGTCTCCCCCGCCCGCCGGGGGAGCTTTCCCTGCGCCGCCTGCCCCGGGGGTGGCGCGGCAAGGGGAACGTCGCCCCCCCCAGCCGGGGTAGTGTCCCCTCGCCAGCATGGGGAGCGTCCACGCAACCCCAGTCCAGGTCCGCCGAGAAAACTAAGGGCCGTTTCGGCCTCTGGCTCGGGCAACGGCTCGGCGGAGCCCCGCTGGCCGCGACGAGACAGGCTCGCCGCCTCCCAGGCCCCCTCTGAGGGCTCCCCAGGCGCGTGCGGGCTTTGCCCGCCGCGAACTTACCACTGACAGCAAGAAGGCCAGGGGAGCCGTCCGGAGGCCAGGGCAACGTCCAAGGTACGCCGGGAGGACGGAGTCTCCGCCAGCCAGGGGGGTTAGGCCAGCCTTCGGGACCGCGACACGCCAGCCTTTCGGGCCGCGCCGTTCCGGCTCCGTGCTTTCAGGCTCAGTTCTTTCAGGCTCCGGGCTTTCAGGCTCCGGGCCTTCAGGCCCAGGGCCTAAGTTTCCGGCCTGTCTTGCCTTCGGCCTCAGTAGGCTTCAGCCCTCCTCCGTTTCAGGGCCTTCTGGGCCGGACCCCTCCAGCGGGAAGCCTGCGAACAGGTCGCCCCTCCTCAGATAGGCCGACTGGGGCATGAGCCCGGCTTCGCGGAGGGCGGGCAGGACGAGCCCCCTGTCCCCCTCCTTGAGGCTTATGGCGAGACCGCAGTTGGGGTTCACCTCCTTGGGCACGGGCACCAGGACGAAGGGGAGCCCCCCCTCTTCCAGAAGCTCCTCCGCCTCCAGGATCCTGGTGTTGGAGGCGAAGACGAGAATGATGTCCCCTTGCCCGTCGTTCACTTTAACCCTCGGATTTCTGCCCTGCCCCGTCCGTCCCGGGCTCGGCAGAGGGTGAAGCGGCAAGCGGCGGCCGGCCCGGCCGTGCCGTGACCCGCGCGGAGCCGCCGCGGCAGGCGAAGCCCAGCCGACGCCGTCGCGCCCCTGGTTTAGCCTGCGAGGCCTTGCGACGGTCACGGCGGATCCGGCGCCCTCTCGGGGAGTCCGTCAGCGAAAACCAGCCCTGCGTAAGCGTAGCCAGCGGGAAACAGGCCCGCCGAACCGCCGTCCGCAACAAACAAGCCCGCCGAACCGCCGACCGAAGAAAACTGGTCCGCTGAACTGCCGCCCGCTGAAAACTGGCACGCTGAACTTCCGCCCGCCGGAAACCGGCCCGCGCCTCCCCCGTCGGCAGGAAACCGGCAGGCGGAACCTGCGGCGGGCTACCTGCGGGCTCGCGCTATCTCCCTCAAGGCCCCTGCGGCGGTCTCCGCCTCAGCCTCGGTGTTGAAAAATCCGAAGGAGAACCTGGTGGCGCCCCCGGGGAAGCTTCCCGACGCCCGGTGGGCCATGGGGGAGCAGTGGAGCCCGGCGCGGGTCATGATACCATAGCCCTCCTCCAGAAGCCTCGCGAGATCCGAGGACGACACCCCCTCCATCACCACCGACACCGTGGCCACGCGCCGCGGGTCGCCTAACCCCGGCCCCAGGATCCTCAAGCCCTGCGCCTTGGCGGCGCCCTCCATGAAGACGTTGGCCAGGTCCATCTCGTGGGCGCGTATCTTCTCTATCCCGGTCTCGGCCAGGAAGGACGCCGCCGCGGCAAGCCCCGCCAGCCCGTGGGTGTTCAGTGTGCCCGCCTCCAGGGCGTCGGGCATGAAGTCGGGGTGCTCCAGGCTCTCGGAGCGGCTTCCGCTCCCACCCACCGCGAGCGCCCGGCACGGGACGCCCTCCCCGACGCACAGCCCGCCGGTTCCGGTGGGGCCCAGAAGCCCCTTGTGGCCGGTGAAGCATATTACGTCTGCCCAGGAGGCCATGTCCCCCAGAGGCACCGAGCCCGCCGTCTGGGCCGTGTCCACCAGGATCGGGACGGCGCCCACCGCCTCCTTGATCTCCCGGACGGGGGCCAGCGCCCCGGTCACGTTGGAAGCGTGGTTCACGACCACGAGCCTGGTGCCGGGCCTCACCCTCCTCCGGAAGTCCTCCGGGTCGAGCACCCCGTCGGGCCCGGGGTCCACCGCCTCCCAGTCGGCCCCGCAACGGTCCCGGAGAAGCCGCAGGGGCCTCGCGGTGGAGTTGTGCTCGAGCGTTCCCGAGAGCACGTGGTCTCCCGCCTTGATGTCGAACCCCCGGACGGCGACGTTTATCGCCCAGGTCACGTTCGCCGCGAAGGCCACCCGCTCGGGGTCCTTCGCCCCGAAGATCCCGGCCATGGCCTTCCGCGCCCTGTGCACCGTCCTGGACGCCTCGTGGGCGGGCCTGTGCCCGCTCCTGCCCGGCGAGGCCGGGGCAAGGAGCGCCCCTTCCACGGCCTTCACCACCGAATCCGGCTTGGGGAAGGAGGTTGCGGCGTTGTCGAGGTAGATCACCTGGGCCCCTCCGCAGGGCTGAAGCCCCCGTCCCTCGCCGCGTCCATGGCTGCCAGGGCTTCCATGGCGGCCTTCACGGCCCTGGCCGCGGCGGCGTCGGTCGCCCAGTCGGACGCGCCCGCGCTTCCGGGATCGCCTCCCGCGGCGGCGGCCCAGCTCCCGCCCATGTCGTCGGCCCCGGCGGAGGGCGCGGCCTCCGTCTGGCCATGCGGCAGCGCCTCCGGAAAGGCGGAGGCAAACC
>JAIRZX010000706.1 GCA_031267005.1 Deltaproteobacteria bacterium | reverse complement strand
TGCGACTCCGTCCCGGGCCTCACGCTGGAGGGGAACATGCGGCGGCTGGCGTCGGTTCCCCTCCTCTTCGGGCCGGGCAGCGCCCACAGATACTCGCTCTCCTCGGACGTGGCGGGGGCCGCCATGGCGGCCGCGGCGTCCAAAAGCCTCCCGGAGCTCATGGAGGAAAAGGTGACGGGGCCCATGGGGCTTTCCGACACCGCCTTCCGGGCCTTGGACCCCTCGCGTTTGGGGACTGCCTACCTCTTCACCAACAAGGGACCCTATCCGCGGATCATGGGCGACCCCTACGGATACCCTTTGGGACGCGGCAGGCAATTCGCCTTCAGCCCCTCCCGGGCACTGGATCCCGACGCCTGGCCCTCGGGGGGCTGCGGCATGGTCTCCTCGGCGCGGGACGCCTCCAAGCTCCTCGCCGCCGTAATCGGGCTCGCGGGGGGAAGCCCCGACGAGAGATGGTTCGTCTCGGACGCCGCGGCCCCCTTCGATTCTTCGCCCGGCGAGGGCTTCGGGGCCGGCTGGGCCTATTTGAAGGAGGGCCCCGGCCTCGGACCTTTTTCCCCCGGCACGCTGACATGGGGCGGGGTTTACGGGCACAGGTGGTTCGCCGACCCCGCAGCCGGGGTGAGCGGGGTGCTGTTGACCAATACCGCCATGAAGGCCATGTCGGACGACACCCTGGGCCTTCTGGCCGCCCGCCTCTACGAGGCCAGGTAGATTCTGTCCGCCTCCCGGGGAGGGATAATCTGGGGCGCCCGCGTCAACTCTGTGCGGCGGCTCCCGCCGGGTTGGGGGAGGCCGTTTCGCGGACGACGCCGCGAGGGCGGCGGGAGGGCTGGCTGGCGCCCCGCAAGGGCGGCCTGCAGGACACGAAAGCCTTCCTCCGGCGCCCTCCGGCACGGCGGGGCCTTCCCGGACGGGCCCGCGCCCTGGGAACGGCCCGGGGACAGGGATGGCGCTGGCGGGAGCGGAAGGGAGCTGGCGGAAGCTGGACGTTCGCCCGGAAGTCCCGTGTCTTGCGGCTGGCGGCGGGGCCGGGTCCCCCCGCGCGGAGTCCGGGCGCGGGTACGTCCCGGGCCAGCCGCTGGCCGCTGCTCGCCGAGGGACTTTCCCGGGCGGGTTTCCTGGCCCGCGGGCCGCGTTCGGCCTGGAATTCGCGGCTGCGGAGCCCCGTTTGACAAGCGCGCGGCGCGGGTATATATTTCATTAACCCGGAGCGCGCGTTTAACGGCTGCCGGCCGGGCCGGCCTAAGGGCCCTGGCACGGCCGGGCGCCTTTCCTTCGGGCCGGAGGCCTTTCGCCCCCGACCGGAGGCCTTTCGCCCGTTGATTGTAAGGAGGCGCCCTGCGGCGATGCCTCAGAAGGGGCGGCGCCCCCGTTTGCCGGACCGGCCGCCCCCCGGGGTTCACGAGCTTTCTGGGGACGGCTTTTTCTTTTTTCCGGGCCCTCCGGGGCCCGAGCGAGGCCTAGGGATTGGAGGACGAAAGCGACATCGGCCGCGAGGGGGAGCTTGACGGCGCCGAAGCCATCGAGGATCTGGACGGCCTCGCGGATCCGGAGGGATTCGACGGGAGCGGACGCGCTTACGAGGTCCTGGACGTGCCCGATGGTCCGGAGGGGGGTGAGTTCCGCCCCGTCCGCAGGGTTCACGGCCCGGGTTCCGCCTCCGGGGTTTACGGGCCTGGCGCCGCCCGCCGCGTTTGCCGGGACGGGGACGGGGACGGCGGCGAAGAGGAAAGCGCCGGTTACGGTTATTTCGAGGGCGAAGGCGGCCAAGACAGTTGCGACGTCGAAAGCGGTCCCGAGGAGGGGGACGGGGGGGAGCCCGCCCGGGACGGCGGGCGCCGCGCGTTCCTGCCCGTGCCGGCCCCGGATCCCCGCTCGAAGACCCCCGCCCCCTGGAGGGGGGGGGGCGGTGTCTCCGAGACCGCAGACGCGCTCAAGGCTTATTTGAAGGAGGTGGGGGCCATCCCCCTGCTCGGCAAGGACGAGGAGAGGGAGCTCGCCCGCGAGTACGCGCTTACCGGGAGCCGCGAGGCGGGCCAGAGGCTCGTCAGCTCCAACCTGAGGCTGGTAGTGAAGCTTGCCATGCAGTTCCAGTCGAGCTGGCTCAACAACCTCCAGGATCTCATACAGGAGGGCAACGTCGGGCTCCTGCACGCGCTGAGGAAGTTCGACCCCGGCCGCCAGGTGAAGTTCAGCTACTACGCCGCCTACTGGATCCGGGCGTACATGCTGAAGTTCATCATAGACAACTCCCGGCTCGTCAAGGTGGGGACCACCCAAAACCAGCGCATGCTTTTCTTCAACCTCCGAAAGGAGCAGGCCAGGCTCCGCAGGGAGGGCTTCGAGCCCGCGCCGGAGCTTCTGGCGGAGCGGCTGAACGTCTCGGTGAACGAAGTCTCCGAGATGGACGCCAGGCTCTCCTCCGGCCGCGAGGTGTCCCTCAGCTCCCCCGTCGGCGAGGACCTGCACGACACGCAGGTGAGCATGGTCACCGACTCCAGCCAGGGAGCGGACAGCATACTGGCGGACGCCCAGATCCGCCGCCTGGTCTCCGACCACATGGGGCGCTTCAAGAAGACCCTAAACGACCGCGACCGCAGGATCCTCGAAAAGAGGCTATTTGCCGACGACCCCGTTACCCTGCAGGAGATGGGCGAGGAGTTCGGCGTCAGCCGCGAGAGGGTCCGCCAGCTGGAGGAAAGGCTCAAGAAGAAGATCCACGCCTACCTCGTCAAGGAAGTCCCGGAGCTGAGCCTTTCGGACTGACGCGCCTTGTTGCGGGCCCCGCCCAGCGGGGGATCCTGATTCCGGCGGGCCCCCGTTTCCGGAGGGCCGCCTTCCCCGGGGAAAATTTCCTCGCGGCGGACCGGCGCCCCGGCCCGGCCCGCTTCCGGCCCGGCCCGTCGGGCCGCTTCCGGCCTCCGCCGGATCCGGGACCGGAGTCCCGGATCCGGACCCGCCCCGCTCCGGGGGGGCGCCTTCCTCCGTTCCGGACGGCCCCCTCTCGCCTTTCGTGTTCCGCCTTTTCCATTTAAGAAACCTTGCAGCGTCCCGCAACCGGGCCAGTCCGGCCGCGGCTCCCGGCGACGCGCCCTCCGGCCGGATCCCCGGGCTTATCGTCCCGGGCGGGAAGTTCCGGGCGGATCGTCCCGGGCGCCTCCTCCGGCATGAAGCCTAAAACCCCTTTCCGACGGAAACGCCCCTCCGGGGTCCAAACCATATGCCCTTTTCCCATAAGTCCCCAACGGAGGCGGAGGGCGCCGAGCGCCCTCGCGCGAGGCCCGCGGGCCCGCCGCGGGCCTGGCTCGCCGCGCTCCTGTGCCCCTTCGCCGCCCTCTCCGCGTTGTTCCTCGCCTCCTGCGTGACCGCGGACGGCGCCGGCGGCGCGGCCGTCCGGAGCTACTACTATTTCCTTAGGGCCCAGTACGAGGAGCTCGGCCGCAACGACGACGCGGCCGTGAAGTCCATGCAGAAGTCCTCCGAGGAGGCCGGGGGGCCGTATTACCTGGAACTCGAGACAGCCAAGATGATGGCCAGGAACGGCCGGCTGGAGGAGGCCTCGGGCTACGTGGACCGCGCGGCCTCCATGCGGCCGGAGGATCCGGAGCCCAGGCTGTTCGCGGGATACCTGGCCTCCGTGTCCGGCCAGTGGCAGAAGGCGGAGGAGAACTACCTTGAGGCGCTGAAGCTCGACCCCTCCAACGAGGAGGCGGTGAGCTTCCTGGGCGCCATGTACGCCGAGAGCGGGCGGCTGGACGAGGCCTCCGAGGCCTTCTCGCGGCTCGGGGCGCTCACCCCCGGATCCTACCTGCCGGACTACTTCCTGGGCCGCGTGGCCCTGCGCCGGGGCGACCGCCGGGACGCGGCGAGGCACTTCGAAAGGGCCGTCTCCAAGAAGCCCGACTTCGTTGAGAGCATCATCGAGCTGGCCCTCCTAAACGAGCAGTCGGGGGATTTGAGGGCCGCCGAGCGCAACTACCGCCAGATCATACGCTACCGCCCCGACATCGCCATGGCCAAGGCCAGGCTCACGAGGATCCTCGTCAAGAACGGCAAGCGCCGCGAGGCGGTGGCGCTCATAGACGAGGTGAGCTCCGGTGCCGCCGAGGGAGAGGACGCGGGGCTCACGATAGGCCTCATGTTCCTGGAGGACAGCCTGTGGCCCCAGGCCTCGGCCGAGTTCGCCGGCGTGCTCCGGCGCGATCCCGGCAACACCAGGGCCAAGTACCTGCTCGCCGTCACCCAGGCCGAGACCGGCAAGGTGCCCCTGGCGCTGGAGAACCTGGGCGGCATCCCGTACCAGTCCGACGAGTACGTGGACGCCGTGCTTTACCTTGCCGCCCTGCTCTCCAAGGAGAACCGCCGCCCGGAGGCCCTGGCGGCCCTGGCCCAGGCCAGGCGGAGCCATCCCGGCTCGCCCATGCTGGTCGTGGCCACCGGGCGCATCATGGAGGAGGACGACCGCGTGGCCGAGGCCCTGGCCATCTACCGCGAGGCCGTCAAGCTCTTCCCCGATTCCGCGGAGCTCCAGTTCAGCCTGGGGGCGGCCGAGGACCGCATGGGCAGGAGGAGGGAATGCCTGGCCGCCATGACGAGGGCGGTGGCGCTGGACCCCGAGTTCTCGGAGGCGCTCAACTATCTGGCCTACACCTGGGCAGAGGAGGACAGGAACCTCAAAGAGGCCCTGACTCTGGCCTTGAAGGCCAACACCCTCAAGCCCGACAACGGCTACTACCTGGACACCCTGGGCTGGGTCTATTACCGCATGAAGGACTACGAGAAGGCCCTGCCGCTCCTGGAGCGGGCGGTCCAGCTCTCCGGCGAGGACCCCGTCATAATCGAGCATTTGGGCGACGTCCTGAAACTCGTGGGCCGGGACGGCGAGGCCAGGAGGGCTTACGCGACGGCCATCGAGAAGGGCCACGAGCACCCGGAGGCCATAGATGAGAAGATTAGGCAGATCCTCCAGTAGTTCCGCGGCACCCCCCGCCGCGGCCCGCGGTCGGGCCCCGGCTGTCGCGGCGCTGGCTTTCGCGGCGGCACTGGCCGCGTCCGGATGCGCCGCGACCGGGGTGGACCCCGGCCGCGCCCAGTCGGAGAACCTGAAGGCCACTGACCTGGCGGCGGCGCTCTGGCAGGACGGGGAGGACCTGAAGACCTTCGCCATGAGGGGGGAGGCCACTTACAAGTCCGGGAACAACACGAACTTCTTCCGTTTCGAGCTCATATGCGAGCGCCCGGGCTCCTTTCTGTTCACCGCCTTCGACCCCTTCGGCTCGCCGGTCTTCAAGATCGCTAGCTCGCGCGGCGCCTTGAACGCCTTGGACTACTCCGGCAAGGCCTATTACGCCGGGAGCGCCGGGGGCGGCGCCCTCGGGCTCCTGGTCCCCCTGCCCCTCTCCCCGGAGGAGCTCCTGGCGTCCCTCTCCGGCTCGCTCCCTTTCCGCCCTTCCCGCGCCGAGGCCGCCACCCAGTTCCCCGAGGGCGAGGGCGACGCGTCCTTCGTCGCCTACCCCGAAGGGTCCGGAAGCCCCTTGAGGGTCCAGGCGGCGGGCGGCGCCCCCTGGGACTCCGCCTCCGGGAAGACCCTGCGCCGCGTATCCGCCGGCCCCGTTAACTCGCCGGACTTCCAGGTCCGCTACGGCTCCTGGGAGCCCTTCCCCCGCGACGACCGCGGCGGGGCCGCGAGGCTCTTTCCGCGCACGGTATCGGCCTCCTGGCGCGGGAACGGGGAGCATTCGCTGGACGTGAGCTACCGGGAGGTGAGCCTGGGCTTCACCCCTCCCGAGGGCGTCTTCGGCCTGGAAAGGCCTCAGGGATACTCATACGAGGAACTCTAGAGTCGCCGCGGGCCGCGCCGGAGGCCTGAAGCCTCTCTTTTTCCCTTGAGCCTTAGGCCTTCCGTCCTTTCGTCTTTCCGGTCCTCGGCGGCCTTCCGGCCTTCCGGCCTTCCGGCCTTCCGGCCCGCGAAGCCCTGGAAGGCCGTCTCTGGCCCCAGATCCCCCCGAGGGCGTGACGCTCGTCCACCCTGCTCCATTCTCCCGCCCAGCCGACAGCGGGGGCCCCCGCCGCCCTCTCCCGCGCCCCCCCTTGGCCGCACCGGCCTTTTTCCTCCCCCCCCCTTAAAGAGCTCGTGGGCCATCGGCCCCCGAGCTTGCCTTTCCGGCCGTTGCGCCGGACAGGCCCGCG
>JAIRZX010000614.1 GCA_031267005.1 Deltaproteobacteria bacterium | reverse complement strand
CTTGACCCGCACAGGGTGGCCCGAACTGGCCCCGCGAGCCAGGCGTCCTTCCGCGTTGAAGTTGGGCGGTCTTGCCCGTCGGGCTGCCAGCATTCCGCTCGGCGGGGCGGAAAGGGGCCGCCGGGGAAGCGCTCCCGCCCCAAAATCCCAAACTCGCTCCCAAAGCGCTCCTAGATCCCGGAGGCGCAAACGTTCCCTTTCCAGCGGCCGCTCCCCCCCGCCCGGTGACCGCAAGCCCCCCGTAGAAGAAGGTGCGGCGTTCCCTGACGAAAAAGGCGCGGTGCGTCCCAGGCGCCCGGAAGGATATCGCGCCCGGCAGGGACGTCGCGCCCGCCAACTGGAAGCTTCGCTCGGTGCCTGGAGCCGCGTCCGCAGACGCAGAGGCAACATCAGCCGTGCGCCCGGCGCCACGGGGAAAGCCGCTTCAGTCCTTGAAACTCCCGGCGGAGGCCGAATCCCGCAACGCGTTCCTCTCGATCTCTTCCGGGAAGGCTTTCCAGGCGCTCCGGAGGGCGGCCGTGGCAGTGCGCCCCAGCCCGCAAAAAGAACCCTGGGTCATTAGCTCGGAGAGTTCCCAAAGCGCCTTGAGCGCCCCTCGGCCAGTCCCGCCGGGGACCGTCAGGCCCTGGAGGAATTTCAATACGGCCGGGTTCCCGTCCCGGCAGGGGCCGCACTTGCCGCAGGACTCGCGGACGAAGAAGCGGGCCACCCCCTCAAGATAATCTATCAGCCGGACCGACTCGTCGGCGGCCACCACCGCCCCGGAGCCTACGGCGAGCCCGGCCTTCCTCAAATCCGCGTAGCTGTAGACGGTGTCCAGGAGCGCCGGCCCGGCCACCGGCCCGCTCTGGCCGCCCAGGTGCAGGAATTTGAGCTTCTTTCCGCCCTTCATGCCGCCCCCCAGCTCGGGGGAGAAGACCGCGTCCCGGAGGGTCACTGAGCCCAGCGGCACCTCGTAGACCCCCGGGCGGGCCACGTGCCCCGAAAGGCAGACTAGCTTGGTGCCGCCCGACTCCGGGTGGCCCGCCTCCAAAAAGGCCTTCCCGCCCATAACTACTATGGAGGGCACGTTGGCGAAGGTTTCCACGTTGTTCACGAGAGTGGGCGCCCCGAAGAGCCCCACCTCCGCCAGGTGGGGGGGCTTTATCCTCGGCCTGCCCGCGAGCCCCTGGGCGGAATTGAGGAGGGCGGAATTCTCCCCGCAGACGTAGGCCCCGGCGCCTGAGACGACGGCTATGTCGAAGCCGAACCCGCTTCCCAGGATGTCCCTGCCCAGGAGATTTGCCTCCCTCGCGCTCTCCAACGCTTTCATGAAGCCGCGCTGGACGGAGCGGTACTCGCCGCGCACGTAGACGTAGCCGGTGCCGGACCCGAAGACCCTCCCGGCCACGGTCATGCCCTCGATGAGCCGGAAGGGGACCCTCTCCATTATGAAGCGGTCCTTGAAGGTGCCGGGCTCCCCCTCGTCAGCGTTGCAGACTATGTGCTTGGTGGAGCCCTCTATCCCAAGGAGCTGTTCCCACTTGTTCCCCGCCGGGTATGCCGCGCCGCCCCGGCCCAGGAGCCTCGCGGCCTTTATCTCCGCTACGATCTCGCGGGGCTCCATGCCCAGGGCCTTCCCGAGCGCCTTGTAGCCCCCCCTGGCGAGGTAGCCCTTGGCGTCCAGCGGCTCGGGCGCGTCGGCGCCTTCGGTCAGCATCTTCACTTCGAGCACCGGAACGCCTCCCTCCTGCCTGGCGTCCCCTCCCGGAAGCTCATGACGAACTCCCCGGCGTCGCCGTCCGACTCCACCGTGTACGCCTCGTCCCCCACCTTCACCACCGGCGCCCCGGCGCACCTGCCGCAGCAGCCGGCTCCCTCGAGGGTGAACAGGCCGTCGGGGGTGGTCTCGCCCTCCCCGACGCCCAGGGCGCGGGCCAGCCTTTCCAGGAGTTCCCGCCCGCCGTTTATGAGGCACGGGCCGCTCAGGCAGACCTCGGCCACGTGGCGGCCGCGCGGGACTCCGGAGAACATGCTGTAAAACGTCAGTATCTCGTGGACCCTGGCCGCCGGCACGCCCATGGCCCGGGAAGCGGCGAGCGCCCAGCGGCGGTCCACGTAGCTTTTGCCCGACGCGTCCTGTATGTCCAGGAGGGCGGCTATTATCTGCTGGGGGTCGTTCCGGTAGCCGTCTAAAATCGAGACTACCTCCCTCTCGTCCAAATCGCTCATCCCGCAGACCTCCTCGGTGCTTCCGCCCGCCCGGCTAAGGGGGCCAGCGGGGCGCACGCCCCGCGAACAAGAATATATCATATGTTGACGGGCCGGATTAATGGCGCCGATCAAGTTGCGGCCGTTCGGCGGAAAGGCAGGGAGACGCGCCCGAACCGCCGGATCCCTTGAAAGTCTGACTGGGACGGGATCCTCCGTAAGGAAAGGGGGAGGAAGGAGGGAGGAAGGAAGGAGGGAGGATGGAAGAAGGGATGAAGGAGGGAGGAAAGGAGGTTGGGAGGAAACAGGGAAACAGGCAAGGCATCCGGGAAGAAAGGAAACCGGAG
>JAIRZX010000433.1 GCA_031267005.1 Deltaproteobacteria bacterium | reverse complement strand
GCTCATGGGCGGCACCGTCACGGCGGAAAGCGAGTACGGCAAGGGATCCGTCTTCACGGCCGAGATCCCCCAGGACGTCGGCTCCCCCTACGCCCCCTTGGCGGCGCTTAAAGACTCCCAGGCGTCCAGGGCGCTCTTCCTGGAGCCCGATCCGGGCCGCGCGGAGTCCCTCGAATGGACTCTCTCGAGGCTCGGCGCCAGCTGGGAGACCGCGAGCGACCCCGCGGGATTCAAGAACCGGCTGCGCGAGGGGGCGTACTCCTACGCCTTCGCCATGGAGGAGGACGAGGCCGTCTGCTCCGGGATCCTGAAGGAGGCCGGGAGCCTGGCCAAGACCGTGTACCTGAGCCTGCCGGGCGCCAAGCCCTCGAGGATCGCCGGGGCCCTGAGCTCCGCGCTGCCGCTCTGGTCGCTTTCCCTCGCGAGGATCTTAAACGGGGAGGCCGGGGCCCGCCCCGCGCGGGAAAGGGCCGACGCCACGCTTACCGCCCCCCGGGCGAGGGCGCTGGTGGTGGACGACCTCCCGGTAAACCTCAAGGTCGCCCGGGGCCTCCTCGGCCCCTTCAAGGTGGAAGTCGACACCTGCGAATCCGGGGCCGAGGCGGTGCGCCTCGCGGGCGAGAACCCCTACGACATAATCTTCATGGACCACATGATGCCAGGAATGGACGGCATAGAGGCTACGGAGCGCATCCGCTCCGGGCCCAAGGGCCGCCAGGTGCCGATCATAGCGCTCACGGCCAACGCCGTCTCCGGCATGCGGGAGATGTTCATGTCCCACGGCATGAACGGGTTCATATCCAAGCCGATAGAGGTGGCCAAGCTCGAGGCCGCGCTCCGCGACTGGCTCCCGCCCGCGAAGATCGTGGAACCCATCCAGGCCCCCGAAGGCGACGGCGGCCGGGGCGGGCCTTACGGCGCGGGCGGGCCTTCCGGTCCGGCAGGGCCTTCCGGTCCGGGCGGGCCTTCCGGTCCGGCAGGGCCTTCCGGTCCGGCAGGGGAGGCCCCTTCCGGCCGGCACGGCGGCACGGCCGCTCCTGGAAAATCCCCGCCGTCCCCCGCCGGGCCCCGAAAGCCCGCAGATCCCGCAAAGCCGGCCGGGGCGCCCGCCGGGCCCTCCAGTGCCGCCAAGCCCGCCCCGGCCTTCAAAGACGGCGGCTTCGACCCGGACGCGTCGCTGGCCCAGCTCGCGGGGGACCACGATCTCATGGTCGAAGTCCTGGGCATGTACATCGAATCCACGCCGTCCCTGCTGGAACAGATCCGCGAGATAGACCCCGCGGGCGTCTCCGGCTGCGCCGGGACCTTCCACAGCATCAAAGGCTCGAGCCTGAACGTCGGCTGCCGCACGGTGGGCGACATGGCCGCCACCCTCGAGAAGGCCGCGAAGGAAGGCGACTCCGAAGCCGTCTTGAAAGGCTGCCCCGGCTTCATCCAGACCGTGGAGGGGCTCATCTGGCAGATGACGAGCTATTTGAAGCACATATCCCCGGCTGATTGACGCGGGGGCCGCAACTGATTGACACGGGGGCCGCAGGCGGATTGCCCAGTCAGAGGGCCGCGCCGCGCGGCTTTCGAGCCGCGCCGCGAACAAGCCGGCGCTCCGGCGGGCGGTTTTCCGCGCTCCCCGGCCCGGCACAGGCGAAAGGCCCCCGGGGGGCTGAGGCCGCCCCGGCCCGCCGCCGTCCGCGCCGCCGCAAGCGGCTGCCCCGGCTTCCGCGCGCCCGGCCCCGCCGATTCCGAAACAGGCGGCGCGGGCCCGGAGGGCCGCGCCAGGCTTCCGCGGACCGGCACCGCGCGGGAAGGCTGTGAACTTGCCGAACGCCGTACAGGAGGCTTTCCCGCCCGCTCCGCCAGCGGTTCCCGGTCCGGAAAGCCTCCGGGCGGACAAGGGGGGTATCCGGCGCAACCGCAGACCAGCGCCCGGCGCGCCGTTTCCGAAGAACGCCGCGCCGGGGCCGAACGCGAGAAGGAGGGAGTTCGCGCTGACGCGCGTGACTCCATCAGGGAAAGCCCCGCGCGGCGCACGCTACCGCCCCGCCGCCTGCTCCCGGCCCCGCAGAATTTTCCTGCCCCGTCCTTTTAGCCCGGCCCAGAGCCTGCGCCTCCGGAAACGATCCCCCCCTCCGCGCCGAGGAAGCCTCCTCGCCCCGGGGGATAACCCCCCCCCCAAGGGCTGTGCGGCACCGTCCGCGCGGCCTGGGCCCGGCATCGCCTGATGCGGCCGAAAGCCCGCTCGCGGGCCGGGGCCCGCCTCGGATGCTCGGCGGCAACGCCGTCCGTTTCCGGGTCAGACGGACAGGCGATTACTCGGAGAGGGGCTTAGGCCAATCCCCGGGCAACCGGCTCGCCATGGCCGGACAGCTCCACGCAGACAGGCTCATTCCGAAGGCGGGGGCTGCCGCCGCTCCTCGCTTGAGGCTAGCAACCGGTTGAGGGAAGCCTGCATTCCGTCCAGGGAAGCCTGCATTTTCACAAAATCCTCTTGCAACTTCATTACTATGCTATACAAGTTGTCCATCCTGGCTTCTAAGCCGCCTATCCTGGAGTCGACCCTGGCTTCTAAGCCGCCTATCCTGGCTTCTAAGCCGCCTATCCTGGTGTCGACCTTGGCTTCTAAGCCGCCTATCCTGCTGGACGAATTGGTGTCGTTAATTATGGCCATCGCTATGAAAATAGCAACGAACAACCCGATGGCCCACATAAACACATTCATTCGACTGGACAACGCCTTCACTGACTCTTCTGTCGCCAGGCGGACTTTCGCTGCCGGGGCCTCGGGCACCGCATCCTTCAGAGCCGGGGGGACTTCCGCCGCCGGGGCCTCGGGCGCCGCATCCTCGAGAGCCAGGGAAAGTTCCTTGATGAAGATGGCCTTCTCGGCCGGCGGCGTTGCTTGAAGGTACTTCAGGAACGCCGCCCTGATCCCCACCTCCCCAGAGACGCCGGCAAGGTCGTCGCCAGGGCCGCCAAGCGTCGCTTCTGTTGGTATAGACACTGTTGCCACGCCTCCTAAACATCCTCTCAAATAAAACAGCCTGCGGCGGAAAGGGTTCTCCGCCCCGCCTCCGGGAGCCCGGAAATCCCCGCGGCCCTGCCGGATCTGACGTTTCCGATTCTATCATGGCCGCTAATCGCCTGCCAAACGCTCCCGACCGTTCTGGCCGCTCCGCCGCTCCGCTCCGCTCCGGTTCCGGGGGCAAGCCCCCCCCGCCGGAACGGCTTGAAGGGAAAGCCCCCGAACCGGCCGCTCCCGGCCGGAGCCAACGCGCGAAACACGAGCCGCTCCTCCCGGAGGGGAGGCCGTCAAGGGGAGCTTGATCGCGGGCCGGAAGAACGGTCTCAGGCGAAAGGTGGCTAAGGCCCGGGGAAACCCGCCTCGTCCGCCCGCGGGGGGCAAGGGCGGGCGATGGCCCCTTCAGCGGCGTCGCCATGGGGAGCGCGGCAGAAGAAGGCGACCGGGGTTCTCCGCAGCCGGCCCAAGGCGAACGCGGGCTCACGCAACCGGACCTCGGGAAACGGCTGGACTCCCCGGCGTCTGGACGCGGAACGGCCTGGCCCCGTTCCGGGCCGGGTCCGGCCCGTCTTGCGCGGGCGCCGCGAATCGCTCCCCGCGATCGAATCCCGGCGGCCTGAAGTCCCACGCGGGCTCCCGCCGGAGCTCGAATTCCGCCTCGGCCCCGTCCAGGGGGGCCCCGAAGCGGTAGCTCGCCGCGACGGAGAATTCCGCCCTGTCGCCCGGAAAGGCGTCCTTTATCCCGCCGAGCTCCAGCCCGAAGGCCGGGGCCCTGAAGCACCCGGTCCGGAACGTCCCCGCCTCGGCGCAGTCTGCCTACCTGCGCGGGCGGGAGAGCCACAGGGCGTCCCGTCCCTCGTCGGGGTTGAAATCGTCTATGGCCTTCCGGTCCCCGTACGGCGCGTCCTCGGGCGCGCGCCACTCCAGGGACGCCGTGCCGTACTCCCCCAGCTCCGCCGGGGCGTCCAGGGCGGCCCCGCCCCGGGGATCTATCAGGATGAGCCCCGCTTTGCCCGGCGGGGGGGCCGCCGCGGCGTCGCCCGAGAAGTCCGCGCTGTCCGTGCCGCCTTGCGGGTCGAACCCCGAAAACGAGACGCGCAGGTCCCCGTAGGTCTCGCCGCGGGCGACCTCCAAGTCCGACTCCAGCGGAAGGAGGCGCCCGCCCGGGCCCTTCCCTGTCACCAGGGTCCACCGGAAGGCGCTGGGCAGCTCCCCCGCCGCCTCGGCCCTGAGCGGCGCGATTCCCCCCGGGGGGATCCGGGCCCTGCGGCCCAGCGGGCGGGGACCCTCTCGCGGGGGCCGCCGCTCCCCCACGCGAAGAAGCTCAGGCCGTTCACGTAGCCTGGATCCACCGGCTGGCTGAAAGTCGCCTCCACGAGCGGGCGCAGCGCCTCCCCGGCTTCCCCGCCTCCCAACCGGTAGCTCTTCGCCGCTAGCGCGGGGAGCCTGAATTCGGCGGCGTGGATCCCGGGAGGCAGCCCCGCGCCGGAGAGGGAGCGCGCGTCCGGGGAGAGCGTCGCCTTGGCCGACGCGCTCCCCGGGAGGATCTTTTCCGACACGGAGGCGAGCGCGAACTGGTTTATCCAGGCCACCCTGCCGGCCATGGGCGGGTCGACCTCCAGGAGCGTCAGGCTCGCCCGTTCGACGCCCCCCGGCTCCGCCATGGGCTGGTTGAACATCACCGCCGCCTGGGTGAAGCCCCTGACGTCGCCGCCCGGAAGGAGCTGCAGTATCTCCAAGGGCTCGCCGCCCCCGGGGGGCGCGGCCGGCAGGGAGACGGCGGCCTCCGCTTCCTCGGGCGGGGCGGGCTCCGGGGGGGGGCCGGAGGCGCAGGCGGCAAGGGCCAGCGCCAGCGCAACGGCCAGTGGCGGCGCGAAAAGCCGGAGGGCGCCGGAAACGCCCCGGAAACGGGACTTCAGGGGGCGGTTCCTGGATCTCGCGCGTCTCCTGTTCCCGCTGGCCCGCAGGTCCCGCCCCGGACTTCGGGAAAGGGAACGTCCCGCCCGGAAAGCCGGCCAAGGTACAGGAGCGCCCTGGGAGCCGGGAAGGGGATCTGCACGGCCGGGACGGGCTTGTCCCCTGAAAGCCGCCGGAGGGCAAAACAATGACATTTACGTAATACGGGTTCTAAAGACCGGCAGTCCCCCCGTGACCGCAACTTCCCGCCGTCCCGAAATTAGCCCTGAACCCGGCAGCCCTGCCCGGATCCTCCAGGACGCATGCCGCCTAAATTGAGTTCTTAAGCAGTCTAGCAATCGTTCTCCCCGGAATAGCCCAGGGGCGCCATCTCGGCGCGGAGGCGAACGAAAGCAAAGAGCGTACGGCATGAGAGAAATTGGACATGTAAGCCCTTAAACAGGGGTCGATGGCGGGGTGTTCGCCAGGACGAGATAACCACCGTCTCCTTATTTCAGAACCATACCGGTTCACGGCAATTTTTCTGTCGGGAAACTGCCTATATATAAATATAATTAAGCGTAACTATAGCGAATTAGGCACCCGTTAACTTTCGAACATATGCACCAGAGGCATGAGGAATTCCGACGTTGGCTATCGCAACCCTTCGCTGGCCCGCCCCCCGGCACCCCACGGCTGCGGAAAGGGTCCTCCCGTGCCCTCCTCCCGCCCCTGGCTCATCATGGAGGGGTTGCCGCCCGCAGTCCTCCGGCGCGATCAAGCCCCCGTACTGCGGCGCGAAGAATATGGGATCTCGCGGGGATCGCGCGGCGGCAGATTGTGCGGTCAGCCTGTCTTGTGGTACCGTACGAGACAGCATTTAGCTCTTTCGCTTCTTAATTATTTTCGAAAGGATTCTTCCCGTGGACGGCAACGCCCCTTCGCCGGGGGGAAACGGCAGGGGATTCACGGCAAGTTCGCTGGAACTGTTCGCCGGGGCCGGGGGGCTCGCCCTCGGCCTTCACCAGGCGGGGTTCCGCCCGGTCGCTCTCCTGGAACGGGAAAGGCATTCCTGCGACACCCTCCGGATGAACCTGGACGCTCTGGGGGGAGGGGTTACCCCCCCCAAGGTGATTCAGTCCGATATCCGGGAAATCGATTACGCCGAATTCGCCGGGCGCGTCAGTTTCGTGAGCGGGGGGCCGCCCTGCCAGCCTTTCTCTCTCGGGGGGAGGCACAGAGGCCGGAACGACGCGCGAGACATGTTCCCCGAGGCCGTCCGAGCGGTCAGGGAGCTCCGCCCTGACGCGTTCCTCTTCGAAAACGTGCGGGGACTCCTGCGCGAATCGTTTTCGGATTATTTTAGCTACATTCTACTCCAGCTCTCTTATCCGGAGGTGCCCCCGCTAAAAGGCGAGGCATGGCAGGGCCACCTCCGCCGTCTCGAAAGCCGCCGCGCGTCCCGCGCGCGCCCCGATCTCGAATACGACGTGCGCTTCCGTCAGGTGAACGCGGCCGATTACGGCGTCCCGCAGACCAGGCACCGCGTGGCAGTCGTGGGATTCCGGAGCGGGTTGGGGGACGGATGGTCCTTCCCGGAGCCCACCTGCGCCAGGGAGTCTCTGGCGCTCGCGAAGAACGGCGGCGGAACGTACTGGAAGGAGCACGGTCTGCGACCCCCCCAAACGGGACATGCCCCCCGTCCGGCCGGGATTTTCACCGAAGGAACTCCCGGGCGGTGGAGAACCGTCCGGGACGCCTTGGCCGGTTTGCCCGACCCGAAAGCCAAGGCGGGGGGAAAAATCGCGAACCATGAATTCCGCGACGGGGCCAGGGCGTACAAAGGCCATTCGGGAAGCGCGCTGGACGAGCCCTCCAAGGCCCTGAAAGCCGGCGTCCACGGCGTGCCGGGCGGCGAAAACAGCGTGTCGCTGGACGACGGGAGCCTGCGCTACTATACGGCAAGGGAGGGGGCGAGAATTCAAACGTTCCCCGACAGCTACGTCTTCAGCGGCTCATGGTCCGAAAGCATGCGCCAGATAGGAAACGCCGTCCCCGTCTTGCTCGCCAGGACGATAGGGGAGTCGGTGGCCTCAGCCCTGGACAGGGCCGTGAGGCCGCATGGATGACGGCAGGGAGTTTTCCCCGAAAGCCTTCAACACTCTGGACAAGGCCGGCCTGGCGAAAAGCCTGGCCGACGCGCCCGGAAGCGCGGCCCCCGTCGCCCTGCCGCCCCCGCGCTTCTCCGGCGCAGGCGTCTACGCCTTGTACTGCAACGGCGCCTTCAAAGCGTATTCGCTCCCCGCCGAAAAGGATCGCGGTCGGCGCGAATACCCGATCTACATAGGCAAAGCCTCTCCGCACGGCACCCGGAAAGGGGTTGCGGAAGGGGAAACCGGGCACGCGTCCCTTTGCGACAGGCTTAACCAGCATGCCAACTCCGTCAGAACCGCCGAAGGCCTGGATACCGGAGACTTCTCCTGCCGCCTAGCGACTTCTCCTTCCGCCTGTCGGTCGTCGGCGACATTTGGATATCGCTGGCCGAGGCGACGTTGATCCGGAAGTTTCAGCCTGTCTGGAATATTATTCTCGACGGTTTCGGCAACCATGCCCCGGGGAAAGGGAGAGCGGCTGGCAAAATTTCCAAGCGGGACGTCATGCGCTCCGGCCGCCCCTGGATTCTTAACGGCTCTGAACTACCGGCCGCCGGAGAGAGGCCGGAAGAAGAGACCAAGGCGCTACTGACTAAGGAAGTCGAAGCGCATCTGGACTTTTTTTTCAGGGGCCGCCAAGGGCCGTGAGCCCCACGCTCCGGCTAAGGGGTCGCGCTGGCCTCGTCCCCGGCGTTCAGGGCTTCTCGCGACCAGTCTATAAGGACCTTTCTTGAGCTTTAGCGGCACGCGGGGACTATCCCGCCGCGGCCCTGGCAACGGGGCCCGCAGGCGGGTTTCCCGGCTCAACCCGCCCGCCTCCCGGAGTTCGGGCACAGCAGGCGCTCCAAAAGATATGCCGCCTCGAAGAATCCGGCCCCCAGGATCCCCATGGCCAGGATGCCGCTCCACATCCGCGGCAGATCCATGGCCCCCCATGCGTCCACGATCATGAGGCCCAGGCCCCGGTCCGTCGCGAAGGACTCGGCTATGAAAAGGACGGAAACGGCCGTGCCCGAGGCGAGCCTCAGCGACGTCATGGCCGCGGGGAGGGCGCAGGGGACGATCACGTGGCGGTACAGGGCCAGGGCCCGCCTGGCCCGCTCGCGCCGCCTGGCAGCCGGCCACAAAGTGGCGAACGACGCCTCCCAGCGCGGATCCATGCCCCTCGCCGCGTCACGGGTGACGACCAGGATCTGGAAGCCGCAGACGAGGGCGACGAGGATCGTCTTGGGAGCTTCCCCCAGCCCGAAAACCACGAGGAGCGCCGGGAGGAAGAGCACCTTGGGCACGGGGTAGCCGAGAAAAACGACCGGGGCCAGAAGGGAGTCCAGCCGGGCGTTCCTGCCCATGGCCAGACCCAGCGGGAAGCTCAGCGCGAAGCCTATGGCGAGGCCTTCCGCGAGCCTCGCGACGGAAGCCAGGGCGTGCCCCTGGAACGCGGGGTTCGCGAGCTGGCCCTTGAAATTCACGAACACAGCCCAAGGCCTGGGCAGGACCAGGTGGCCGAGCGCGACGCTCATGGCCTGCCAAGCCGCGAGGACTGCAAGCGCCGCCCAGGCGTAACCAGCGGCGCGCCTGAACGCCGCCTTCCGTCTCCCCCGCCCCGCCGGGGTGGCGGGCCGCGATCCCCCGCTGCGGATTTCCCCGCCGACCGGAGCGCCGGTCCGGGCCTGATAGCACGCGCCCGCGCCCGCGCCGGGCGCGGCGGTTCCGAGGGATCTTTCCCCGACG
>JAIRZX010000419.1 GCA_031267005.1 Deltaproteobacteria bacterium | reverse complement strand
CGAGATGGAGCGGTCGGCCTCGCTGGCCCCCGATCTCGTGGTCAAGAAGGAAGACCTCTCCGAGCGCATCCGAGCCTGGACGCCCCCGCTTTCTGCCGTTGATTTCAGCTCCGGAGCGTCGGCGCCGCCTCCTCTCGCCGCCCAGTCCAGGCCAGGCAGCCCGCCGTCCGCCCCCTACGCGCTCAACCCCGCCCAGCCCCTCGAAACCTTCTATCCAGCCGCTCGCCAGGCCGGCTATCCGCCCGCTCCCTTGCCAGAACAGCCCGGAACGGCGGCCCCGCAGCACCACGGCTTCGCCGACTGGGCTGGGCCGAGGCACACGGACCAGATGGTCCTGGAGGCCCTGGCTCAAAGCAAAGGCAACAAGACCCGCGCCGCGAAGATCCTGGGCCTCACCAGGGAGGGCCTGCGCAAGCGCATGAAGAAGATGGAGCCCCAAGGCGGCGGGGCCGGGGGAGGTCCCTGAGGCCGAACCGCCAGCGACATGCCAGGGGCCCGGGCGGGCCAGCCTGCATGCCGCCCGGCATATCTGTCTCCTTTTCCCAGGCCCCCCGGCCTCCTGGCGTCCGTGCCTCCTTGCGTCCGTGCCTCCTTGCGTCCGCGCCTCCTTGCGTCCGCGCCTCCTGGGGTCCGGGCCTCCTGGCGTCCGCGTCTCCTGGGGTCCGCGCCTCCTGGCGTCCGGGCCGCCAGGCCATCCGTTCTCCAGGACTTTAAGCCGCTTAGCTGCAGAAGCTCCCTTATCTCAGGTCGCTTTACCGTCCGGTTGACTGTACTTTTCGTCGTAAGTTGGCCTTTACCCGCCGTTTTCCAGGCCTGGCACCCTCTCAAAGCCTCCCGACGTTCTTTGGCTCCCCCCCCCCTTCCGCTTTCGAGCAAGTTTTCCAGCCCGCCCCTTTTTCCACCGCGCCGCTCCCTGGCGTCCCGCCCGCCTCCAGCACCCCCGCCTTTCACTTCAATCCGCGCCTCCATCCCCTTCTTTTCCGGTTCCGCCGTGCAGCTGCGCGCGCATGGTAACACGTTCTGTGAAATGGCCTGCGCGTCATGCAGGCCTTTGCGCGGCTAAGGAGCCTTTCTGAGGAGGGTTCCGCCACTTCCCGACATCTTCCCTGGCCTTTAGTAGAGCCGACTTCGGCTGGGCAGCAACTGCCATCGCCTCGGGTCGAATTTTTAGGCACGATCGTTGCTACATAATCTGCCGAGACGTGGCCGCGAGGCCACCGGCTTTCTCAGGAAGGGAGGTTTTTCTGGAAGGGAGGAAGGCAAGATGCACGTGAGCCTGGCAACACGACTGAACACCTTGGAGGAGAGCATCTACGAGCTCGACAGGGGCTTCGCGAGGCTTATCCTGGAGCTGGAGCGCCGGATGAAGGCGCTCGACCGCAGCGGCCAGCCTCCGCTTGCCGGGGCTCCCCCGGTCCCCTTTGCCTCTTCGGCGCTCATGAACATAACGCTTCCCGGCCCTTTCCCCTGCTGGCCGCAGGGCGAATTCGCCGCCAGGGACTAGAGTTTCCCGGCCCTCCCCCCACCCGGAAGCGGCCGCCGCAAGACGCGGGGCCGAGGGCGTCCCCGCCCGCAGGCCCGGTCAGCGGCCTTCTTTCGCAGCCTTCAGCCTTCAGCCTTCAGCTTAAAGCCTTCAACGCCGGTAAAACCGGTCGCGCACCTTCCAATCGGCGGGCCTTCGGGCCCGCCGCCTGTTTTATGGGGCCATTTTTCCCGCACGCCGGATACTCCGGCACGTTTCCACCCGTCCCCTCCACCGCCAGAGCATTCCCTCCAGCTTCTTGCCCGTTTCCCTCGTTTGGCGGCATATTCCGCCCGAGGCGGGGGTGACCGTCACTGAGCCGTACCGCCGCCCAGCTGTTGAGCGCTTTTCCCGAAGTGTTCGAGCGGCCCCTCTCCCCGCCTGCAAGTCGCCGTTTCCCCACCATTTTCTTGTAGTTTCAGTCGCCTCACGCCTCCGGTCTCTCGTTTTCCTGCCGCTTCCGTTTCACCTTCTACCCTTTTTATCTTACTTTAATGCCGTTTCCCTCTTTTGCCCGCTCCCTCTTAATTGTCCGCCATTTCATTATTTTGGCAGTTCACTCTTAATTTTTTGCCATTTCCCTCTCTTGCCTGTTCCCTCTCAGTTTCCTGTCGTTTCCCTTTCCCGCCACCTCCTTCTTGTTAGCCCGCAACTGTCCTCTCCTGCCCGCTCACTCTTGCTCGCCCTACGCCTCCCCCCCGGCGGCCGGTTCCATCACGTTCTGGCGCTATTAGTCTATTCCCGGAGAAAGAAGCATTAAGGAATTTCCCTTGAATTGTCCCGGACGAATGGTCTAGACTGGTTGGACGAGAAGGAAACTCTCGCTTTTTTGGGACGCCGCGCGACTAAGTTGGCCGGAGCCGACGCGGTCGTCAGCCGCGCCGCGTTTGCCTCAAGGCCGGGCCCCGCGCGTTTGGGGTTGCGGGCCGGAGCCTTTTCGTCTCGGCTGTCCGGGACTCTCGAAGGTGGTTTATGACAAGCGAGACAAACGAGAAGGATTCCGCCGTAAGGGAAAAGCCAAGGATCAGTGGACGGGGGCCGGACGCCTTCGCCGGGAACGTCGAGATCCAGGGGGGCCGCTCCCTTGGCGGGCTGGGCGTCGGCCTTCTGGACAACATGAGCGGCCGGGTGGAGATGCTGGCCGCCTACCGCAGGTGCCTTATGGAACTCGAGGCTCTTTCTCCCGGCCAGAGGGCCGCAGTGGGGCCTGCCCGCCGCGCCCCCGATCACGGGGACGTGAAACTCGTTGCTTGCCAGGGTGCGGCGCGGGGGACCCGCCCCGGCCCCTAACGAGCCTGAGTTCGAGCGGGCTCCGTTGAGGGGGTTGACGCTTTAGGCAGTCACTGGGAAAGGGGCCGCCCCGTCCGGGACGGGCTAAGGCGCCGGAACCCCGGACTCCGCCCCCCTGAAGTTCCGGCAATCGCGGACCGGCCGACTCGGAACTGTCCAGGGCCAAGGGGCCCCGTCCGCGAGGAACTAAGCTTGGCCTTGTCTCTGCCCCGGGACGTTTTTGCCGTTTTACATGTTAGGAGGGGAACGAGGGTTTTCTGCCGTCCGATCGCGTCTCCCTTCAATGGCTCCCCTGGGTCCCCTCCGGCCTAGGTCGGCCGGTGGGTGCAGGGCCCGGGACCGATGGGTGCAGGGCACGGGATTTGACGTCCTCCAAAAAAGCCGTCGCGGTCCAAGGAGGGGAATGAGGCTCGTCAACCCCGCCCGCCAGGATAATCCGTCGTCTTGTGCCCGCTATTGAGAACTAATCCCATTAAGGGTTCGCGGGCGTAATTTGAAGTCTAATTGGTGCGTAAAAAAGTTATGTTGTGAGCCTAGCTCCACCTGGACATGTCAGTATTTTCTCTTTCAATTTCATCAAACCCGTCATGAACATGTTCATCAAACCCATCGTGAACATGATAACTCTCCCGAGGTTAACGCTGTGCGCCTCGGCTTGATCTCGAGGCCGGCCCTCGGTATGCCCCGCCCCCTCAAGCACCTCATGCTTGTTTGCCTTTTCCGCCGCTTAATATCGTCCCCGTCGGGGCGGGAATTTCCCAGGCCGGAGTCGATTTTCGTGCAGGACGGGGTGTAGGGCAGGGTGAGGAGGTACAAGGGCGAGGCGAGGCGGTTCTTTGCGGGGCCGCGGTCCTTTGCGGGGGAGAGGTAGCTCAAGACCTGGGGTGAAGGGAGGCGGCGTTCTACCCAATGGACGGATACTTATATTTTCATGCCAAAAATTTTCTTTCTTGAAAATGGCTGAAGGGCCCCGGCATCCCCCTTCTTTGAGGTGATTAGGCGGGAACGGGGGCTTGCCCTTGACCCAGCGGCTGGGCTTGAGGCGTTGGTCAGCTCCAGGCAGACTTGAGCCTCGCAGCGGTTCAGGCCACTTTTATATATTTCGGAGCGCCTCCATGTTGGCGGGGGGGCTGAATGGGTACGTCTTAACTCCCAATACCTTAGGTAGGGTTGGATTGGAAGTCCGCCGTCCGAAGCCGATACCCCCGTACCCCCGGCAACCGTTGACATTCCGCCAGGATTTGTGATATCAGATCTGTTCCGTGGGCCAGCCTGGCCCCTTTCGCCGATGTAGCTCAGCGGTAGAGCAGCTGATTCGTAATTAGCAGGCCGTAGGTTCAAGTCCCACCATCGGCTCCAGTGCCTTTTTTTATGCCCTTTACAGGGGCTCAAAAAATCGATAAAACGCCGTAATTCCAAGGGATTGCGGCGTTTTTTCTTTGCAATGGGGTGTAACCCGGAATATTGTCTTTTTAATCCCGCTAGCAGTAACCTTAGCAGTAATCAGCCGGGCGCAGCCCGGCGTTACTGCTAGGAGGTTCCATGCCGCTTACGGACAAATCCGTCCGGGGATTCAAGGCCGGGGCGAAGCACGTCCGCCATTATGACGGCGGGGGGCAGGCGCTGTACCTCGAGGTTGTTTCGGCATTATAGCAAAGTGTGTTGATGGAGAGAGAAAGGGCAAGGCAACGAGATATCGCAGGCAGGCGTGGGGGCCTTCCTGGTGGGCTTGTTCCAGAGCAACCAGGGCGGCCCTACAGCCTATGCACTGACGCGGGCCCTTCTTGCTCTTTCCTTGTACTTCAATTTCTTGGCATCGGATTAGCCGGCCAAGGAGACCGCACATGAATCCGCATCTTGCCGCTGTACTTTGCATAGTGATGGCCGTCTCTATCTGCATCGGCTTCGCCATGGTTATCGAGAAGGTGCTCATCCCCCGCGTCAAAAAATGAATTGCCGCCCAGAAGGCCGCGATGGCGCGAGGGGTCAGTTCCTCTTCCGGAAGCCAAGGGGCCGTGCCCTGGCGGCGGAAAAGGAGCCGCGCCATGAAATACGCCGATATGCTGTTAGATATCGCCTGGGTCGTTTTGGCTATCTCCGTCGTTCTCATAGCTGTCAGATGGATGCTGGCCGTGCGCCTCCGGAAGGGAAGGAAGGAGGCCGCCCGGGAGCTCTCGCTTCTCGGCAGTCCCGCCCCCGAGCCCTCCAACAATCCTTGACGGCCATGAGGCACCGCCATGCATGCCGCTTATTTGGTAATACTCAGCTGCCTGGCCATAGCCGTCCTTACCGTCATCATCGACGTCGTCATAAGCAAGGTGCTTATCCCTCGCCTCAAAACAAGAATTGCCGCAATCGAGGCGGCCCTGAAACTGGAAGGCGAGCTTTCCGGAAGCCCGGAACCGGGCAGCTCCTGAGCCGCCCCGCCAGGTTTCCGAAAAGGGCTCTTCCGTCTTTTTCCCGCCTTCCCCGTCCTTAAACCATCCTTTCCTGAAAAATCGCCCCGTGGCCCCTTTTCCGGAGCCCCGGGCGCCAAAGGCCCCGGCAAGCGCGGGCGTATGGCTAAAATGTTCTATTTTAACATTACTTGGTGACTTTAAATGATTCCATCTACGAGGTAAGGCTCAGGGGTAGTTTCTCCCTGAACTCT
>JAIRZX010000217.1 GCA_031267005.1 Deltaproteobacteria bacterium | reverse complement strand
TCGTCCCGGGGCCCCGCGGCCCCGGGCTCGTCCTGAGGGGGGTTACGGTGCATTCGCCGGACGACCCCGCCGCCGAGGCCGCCTCCTGGGTCAAGGAGGTGGTGGGGCGCTGGCAGGGGGGCGGCGGCACCCCCGAGCTGGCCCTGGTCTTCGGGCTGGGGCTGGGCTGGCACCTGAGGAGGCTGAAGGAGCTCTTCCCCGGCGTCGAGGTGGCCGTCTTCGAGCCGGACCGCGGCTTCGTGGAGACCTTCGAGAAGTACAACGTTCTTTCGCTCGCCGACTCCCCGAAGATCTTCACCGACCGGGAGGAGTTCGACCGCTTCGTGTCCAAGGAGGTCGTCTACGGCGAAGGTGCCTTCCCGCTCCTCATGGTGACGCCGGGCTACCACCGCGCGTTCCCGGAAGAGGCCGCGAGGTTCATGGAAAGGGTCGGCGAGGAGGTGACCAGGCTCAAGGTCATCGTGAAGACCCGCAAGGCCACCATGAGCGCCTTCATGGACAATTTGGTCGAGAACGCCTGGCTGGCGCCGAGGCTCCCGGACCTGATGCTCTTGAAGGGGCGCTTCATGCCGAGGCCCGCCTTCGCGGTGGGCGCGGGCCCCAGCCTGACCCAGAACGGGGCCCTCCTGAAGGGCGTCGGCGACCGGGGACTCGTGATAGCGGCGGCGGCGGCCTTGAAGCCGCTGTTGCGCCTGGGCGTGTCGCCCGACGTGGTGGTGGTGGTAGAGTCCTCCGACACTTCCAGGTACCTTAAACTCACGGGCGAGGAGAAGGCGGCCCTCAAGCCCGGAACCGTGCTGGCGGCGGCCGCGGCCAGCCACCCGGCGCACTTCCGGGCGGACGGATTCGAAAAGGCCCTCTTCCACCTGTCCGGGGGCGAGGCCCAGCTCCTGAGCCAGGGCTACTTCCTGCCCCAGGGGGGGAACGCCGGCACGGCCTGCTTCGCCTTCGCCTACGTCTGGGGCCTCGCCCCGATCGTATTGGTCGGCCAGGACCAGGCCTACCTCGGCCCCCAGCTCCACGCCGAGGGCACCGTAGACTCCCTCTTCGAGGCGGACCGCTCTGACAGCATACGCGTTCCGGGCATCGGCGGCACCGTGGCCGAGACCAACACCGGGCTGGCGGCCTCAGTCAACTGGCTCGTCGAGGCGGCCAACCTCATCCGCTCCAAAGGCAAGGGCCCGAGGCTCATAAACTCGTCGGCCCAGGGCGCCGCCGTGCGCGGCTTCGACGAGATCCCCCTGGAGGCGGTCATGGCGAAGCTTCCCGCCCAGCCCCCCACCTGGAGCATAGCGGAGATCATGAAGTCCCTGCCCAAGCCCTCCGCCCGGGAACTCCGCGGGGACATGAAGCAGATGTCCGCCATCCTGTCCCAGACCCGCCAGCTCGTGAACAGGAACGTCCAGAGGGCGCTCGTGGAGATGATGAACGTCTCCAAGGTCTCCGCCTTCATGGCGGAACTCCTCGCGCCGGCCCTGGCCGGGGGGAACCGCCAGGGCATTCTCAAGAACATCGCCTGGGCCGACGGCGTGATACTCAAGATGCTCGCCTCCCTGGAAAAGGGCGAGGCCGCGCCGTCATAGCGGTTCCTCTCCTGAAGCCGCTGAAACGGCAGGGACCCGGGAAGCCGGACGAAGCGAAGAAAGCTGAAGGGAGCCGCGAAGCGGAAGGCTGTGAAAATGCTGAAGGCTCAGTTCAACTGGAGGGAACCATGAAGCTGAAAGCACAGTTGTGCTGTAAGGAACCGTGAAGCTGAAAGCACAGTTGAGCTGTAGGGAACCGTGAAGCTGAAGCACAGTTGAACTGGAGGGAACCATGAAGCTGAACGCACAGTTGAGCTGTAAGGAACCGTGAAGCTGAACGCACAGCTAAGCTGGAGGGAACCGTGAAGCTGAAAGTACAGTTTAGCTGGAGGGAACCGTGAATCTTGAAGCACTGTTAAGCTGGAAGGAACCGTGAAGCTTAAAGCGCTTTGAAGCTGAGGGCGCTGCAAAGTTGATGGGTACTGCGGGGCAACAGGCGCGGCACCCCTGAAAAGCCTGCCCCCGTGTCCGGTCCCTGCGGCCTCCGGGGCCCCGCTAAGGCGGCCCCAACCCCCGCGCCAGGAAAACCTCGGCCCCGCACGAGACAGGGCTCGCCTCCCGGACGAAGGAAATTCGGCCGGATGCCGGAAAACCCTCCGGGAGGTTGACGGAAAAACCGCCCGCAACGCTTTAATGCGGCCCCCGTGCCGGCGGCTTGCGCCGGAAAGGCCGTCCCGGCCGTCAAGTCCGAGCCCGTTATGTCCGATTTTTACGATAGGGATAGTTCCCGACGCCGCATGCTGCGTCCCCCCGCCGCCCGCCCGGTTGTTCGCCAGGGCCGGCCCCCGTCCGGAACCTGGCCGCCGCCGGCCGGAACCTGACCTGAACCTGACCGGAGCCCGGCCTGAACCCGGCCGGAACCCTGCCGAGCCTGGCCGGAGCCCCCCCGCCGCCGGCCAGGAACCCGCCCGGAGCCTTGACGGCGGAAACCGGATCATGCCCCCGGACGGCGGCCCCCCAAATCTTGGCACGGCAGTTGTATAGATCCCGGCGGCCGCGGAAGGCACCAGAGGGAAAAGAATTCTGACGAACAGCCCCGGCCGGCGGGAGGCTCTGAGCCCCCGCGCGGAACGCCGGGAAGGCCCGCGGGGGCAAAGGTCCGCGCCCGTAAGCCCGGCCCGCGCAAGCGGGGCCGGCGGGACGGGGGACCGGGGCCGGAGGAAGACGCGATGAAGAAACCCACCCTTGGCGTGAACATGATTATCAAGGACGAGGCCGAGAACCTCCCCAAGAGCCTCGCTCCCGTCATGGAACTCTGCGACGAGGCCGTGGTGGTGGACACCGGTTCCCGCGACGGCTCCAAGGCCCTGGCCCGCTCCTACGGGGCGAGGGTGTTCGACTACCCCTGGAGGGGGGACTTCTCCGCCGCCAGGAACCAGGCGCTCTGCTCGTCCCGCACCGACTACGTCCTCTGGCTGGACGCCGACAACCACGTCTCCCCCGCGAGCTTCGAAGCGCTCCGGGCCTCCCTCCCGAGGGTCAACGCGGCGCCCGCTGTGGTCATGTGCATGGAGAGGGTGCTCCCCCAGGGGGATCTCCTGTGGCAGAAGCGGGTCTTCCCCAAACGGCCCGGGGTTCTCTTCGCCGGGGTGGTCCACGAGCAGCTGGTGCATCCCGAGTGGATGTCGGTAAAGCTCGTGGACGCTGAAATAACCCACTGGGGCTACGCGGACCCCTCCGAGGCCAGGCGCAAGGGCGAGAGGAACTTAAAGCTCCTCCTGGACGCCCCCGGGACGCTGGAGGGCGACTTCTACCACCTCTACCAGACCGGCCGCACCCTTTTTAACCTCAGGCGCTTCCAGGACGCCAGGGGCTTCCTGCAGCGGGCCGCCCAGAGCGCCACGGCGAACCTGTCGCTGTGGAGCCACTCGGTCATGCTCCTTTCCGACTGCTGGAAGGCCATCGGCGACTTGCAACGCGCGGAGGACGCCCTGCGCCGCCTCGCCGAGATGCGCCCGTCCTACGGGCCCGGCAGGTATTTCCTGGGCCGCCTCCTTTACGGGGCGGGCCGCGGCCCCGAAGCCGCCCCCGAGCTCGCGTCCGCGCTGGAGTTCGGATTGGGCGATCCGGGCTGGGGCGCCGCCGAGGAGAAGCTCTCCTTCACCTGCGCGTCCATCCTGGGCAAGATACTCTCCGAGGCCAACGACGAGCGCGGGGCCGAGAAGGCCTACCTGAAGGCCCTGGAGTTCTCGCCGAAGAACCCCGAGCCGAGGGTTGCCCTGGCCGAGCTCGCCCTGGTGGCCGGCCGCACGGACCGGGCCCAGGAACTCCTTTGGAAGGCCCTGGAACTCGCGCCCTACCACCGCAAGGCAAGGCACCTCGCCCGGGAGATCTCCGGAGGCGCCGCGTGAGCCCGGTCAGGCACGTCGGCTTCTACACCGAGGGCCCCCCCTTCGAGGGCGACTCGGTGGAAAGGGGCGCGCTGGGCGGGAGCGAAACCGCTTTCGTAGAGATCACGCGCGCCATGGCGCGGCTGGGCTGCGAGGTCACGGCCTTCAACAACTGCGCCCGGCCCGCCATCCACCGCGGGGTGGAGTACCACCCGTTCAAGAGCTCGCTCCCCACCCTCGCGAAGCGCCGCTTCGACGTGATGGTGGTGAGCCGCTTCTTCGGCTTTTTCAACCTGCCGATAAAGGCCGAGCTCAAAGTCCTCTGGAACCACGACACCCTTGAGAGCGCGGGCGGCCTCAGGAACATCCAGGACGAAATCGACCTGTTCTTCGTGCTGTCCCGCTTCCACCGCGACAACTACCTCACCAGGCTCCCCCAGCTGGACGACCGCATGGTGGTGACGAGGAACGGCTTGAACTTCGAGCTCCTGGACGGGAGCGCCGAAGGCGCCGCGAGGGACCCCGACAAGCTCATGTACGCCTCGCGCCCGGAAAGGGGCCTGAAGCCCCTCTTGGAGGAAATCTGGCCGAGGTTGAAGGAGGCCCGGCCCGGCTTGAAGCTTCATATCTGCGGCTACGACGTGGACCGCGCCTCCCTCGACCCTAAGCTCCCCCCGCTTTACGACTACCTGGACTTCCTTGCCCGCGGGGACCCCGCCGTGACCGTGCTGGGATCGCTCCCCAAGCGGGAGTACTACCGGCACCTGGCCGAGAGCGCCATGCTCGTCTATCCCTGCACCTTCCCGGAAATCAGCTGCATTGTGGCCTTGGAGGCCCAGGCGCTCGGGACGCCCATCCTCACCTCCGACTCCTTCGCGCTCTCCGAGTCGGTGGCCTCCCCGGAATTCCGCGTGAAGGGCCGGCCCGGCGCGCCCCGATACGTGCGGGACTACGTGGACAGGGCGCTGAAGCTGCTCTCGGATCCTGAGGGCACGTCCAAGACCGCCTCCGAATGCCGGGCCAAGGTGCGCGAGCGCTACTCCTGGGACCAGGTGGCCAAGGAATGGATGCGCATATTCGACCTGTCTCTGCGCGCGAGGGAGACCAGAAGGCTCATAGTGGAGAGCTCCGCGGTCCAGAGGCGCGATGTACTCCTGGTTTGACAGGAACCTCGCGGTTCTGCGGAAGATTGACGGGAAGCTGGCCTCCCTCCTGGAAAGCTACGCCCCGCGGCCTCTAGGCGGCGGGGTTTCCGCGTTCGGGGAAGGAGGCGCGCCCGCCTCCCCCGCCGCGCTCGAAGCCGCTGAAGCCCAGGGAACCCGGAAAGCTTCGGAAGCACGGGAAGCTTCGGAAGCCCGCGAAGCTTCGGAAGCCGCGGAAACCCGTGAAGCTTCGGAAGCACGGGAGGCACGGGACGCCGGAAGGCAGAGCCGGCCGGGCGCGGCGAAAGGCTACTTCTTCGCGAGCCCGCCGGGGGCCGAGGCGAGCTACGGCGGACGGGCCCTCCCCCTGGAGGCCGTAATCGAACTCGCCGAAGCTGGCCCGGACGGCCCCGTGCTGTCGCTCGCGGCGCCCTTCGGGGCCCGCCTCACGAGCCGTTCGCCCGAAAGGGAGGACCGCGCCCTGGCCGACCGGTTCCTCGGGGCATGCGGGAAACTGCCCGGGACGGGCGTTACCGCCCTCGGGCTGGGGCTGGGCTGGCACCTGGAGAGGATCTCCGGCTATCTTGGAGGCGCCCCGCTGTGGATAGCGGAGGCGGCCCCGCAGATCTGGGCCGCCGCCATGACGGCGAGGGATCTGGCCGCGATCCTGGAGCGCCCCAACACCGTATTCCTGTGCGGGGCCTTGGAAGCCCTTCCCCCCGGCGCCCCCCGCGAGGTGCTGGCGAGGCCCTCGTCGCTCAAATATTTTCCGGGGATGTACCCGGGCGGCGCCGGGACGGCCGGGGCCGCCTCCCTTGGCCGCGGCGCCCGAGCGGGACGCGGGCCCGCGGCCTCCGCGAGCCTCCGGCCGGCCGGGCCCGAGGGAGATGGCGTTCCGGGAGCCGACCGGGACGCGTCCAGCGCCGCCAAACCCGAAGCGCCCGGCCCCGCGCCCGCCCCTCGCGCCATCTGCGGGGAGGGCAGCCGCCGCTTGCCCCGCCGCCCCCGCGTCCTTTTCTTCAGGAGCGGCTATTTCCTCGACCGGGAGATAAGGTCGGCCATGGAGCGGCTGGGCTGGCCGTCCGCTCTGTGGGACATAAGCGACTTCAGGGACGCAGGGAAGGACCGCGAAGCGGACTTCAGGAGGCTCCTGGAGACGCTCAAGTCATTCCGTCCGGACTTCGTCCTCACCGTGAACCACCTGGGATTCGACGCCGGGGGGCTGCTCGCCGGGATCCTGGGGAGGCTCGGGATCCCCGCCGCGTCCTGGTTCGTGGACAGCCCCTGGTACATCCTCAAGGGCGCGGAACTCAAACCCTACCGCGACCTCTGGGCCTTCTCCTGGGATTCCGACTACTTAGGCCCCCTGCGCGAACTGGGCTTCGGGAACTCCGCCTGGCTCCCCTTGGCCGCGGACGGGGCCTTCCTGGAGGGCGCCCCGGCCCCCGCCGGCCCCGGCCCGGCTCTGAGCGGCCCGGCAGGGCGGACGGGCGTCCCCGGACCCCCACTCCCGGCCAGGGACATAGCTTTCGTGGGGGACAGCCTGGAAGCCGCGACGGAAAAATATTTGGCGCTCGCGGGCACCCCGCCCGGGATCCTGCCCGAGGCTGACGCGCTGGCCGAGGCGTTCCTCGAGACCGGAGACCTCTTCCCCGACCCGGCTGGCTTCTTCCCAGGCTCCGTTGGCTGCTCCTTGCCGGAGCCTTTCTCCGCCGCCTTGCCGGGTGCCTCGGCCGTCTCCTTGCCGGGGGCCCCCGGCTCCTTGCCGGAGCCCACGGCCGGCTCCTTGCCGCGGGCCCCGGCCGGCTCCTTGCCGACCCCTTTCGCCGACGCCATGCCGGCTCCCTTCGCCGCGTCCTGCCAGGACCGTTTCCCGCAAGCAACGGCGGCTTACGGCGGCGGGCGCGGCGAGGGGGGCGGCGGAAGAACTGAAGCCCGCCCCTGCGCGGCGTCCCCCGCCGGGCCCCCTGCCTCCCCGCCCCGGCGGCGCTTCCCTGAACCGGCCCGCGACCTCCGGACGCTTCTGAGCCTCTCGGCCCTGGTCACCTGGCGGGCGAGCAGGATAGCCAGGGTCAGGGTGCTCTCCGCCATGCCGCCGGAGCTGCTCACCGTGGCGGGCGACGCGGGCTGGAAGGCCATCCTGGGAAAGGGCGTCTCCCTACGGGGGAGGGTGGGCTACGGCGCCGAGCTCGCCGGGTTCTACAGGGGGAGCCGCGTGAACCTCAACGTCACGAGCGCGCAGATGAAGGGCGGGGTGAACCAGCGCGTGTTCGACGTGCCGGCTTCCGGGGGCTTCCTCCTGACCGACCGGAGGGAACAGATGGACGCCCTCTTCGGGCGGGAGGAAAGGTGCTGCTACGGGGACCCGCTGGAGGCCAGGGAGCTCGCCCTGTGGCACCTCGGGCGCCCCCCGGCGCGGGAAAGGACGGTGATGGCCGCCCGCAAGGCCATAAAGGCCCGCCACCTGTACCGCCACAGGCTCCCGGAAATCGCCCGGGCAATCCTGGGGGGCTAGGGCCGTGCTCGTCCAGGCGCTCGCCCCCGCGAAGCTCGGGGACTTCATACAGGCCTCGGCCCTCATCCGCGGGGTCATGGACGCGAACCCTGGCGCGGAGCTGCAGGTCCTGGCCGTGGAGCCCGGCGTCCTCGAGGCGCAGAGGCTCCTTTTCCCCGAGGCGGAAGGGGCGCTGCTCGGGAAAGGCGCCCTGGAAGCCGGCGGGGCGGGGCGGGAACCTCCGGAACGCGGCGCCGCCGAGGCGACGGGCGTCCCGCGCGGGGCGGATCTGCTGGTGAACCTCTCAGTCGACCCCAGGGCCGTGGCGTTCGCGGGAATGCTCGCGCCGAAGGAGATATTGGGCCCCAGGCCGGAAGGCGGCGCGGTGGCCGTGCCCCCCGCCCAGAAGCTCGCGCTCGCGGCGATGGCGCTGGACCGCAGGCTGGGAAGGCTGAACCTCGTGGACGTCTGGAGGGCCCTCGCGCCCGGATCGCCCGCCGGGCTTTGCAAGCCCCCCGGCGCCGCCGTTCCCGGCGAGGCGGCGGCCGGGCTTCTCGAAAAGGCGGGCGGGCTGCCCCTCGCGTTCTTCCACCCGGGCGCAGCGGCCGCGCTCCGCCGCTGGCCCGCCGAGGCCCACGCCATGCTGGCGGCGGCCCTTTTCAAAACCGGGCCCTTCATGGCTGTCGTCCTGGGAAGCCGCCGGGAGCGGGCGCTCGCGCTGAAGTTCCTGGCCGCGTACGGGCGGGAGGCGCCCGGGGCCCCCGCTGAGGACCTCACGGGGCAGACCGGGCTGGGGGATCTCTGGGCGCTTTTGGGAAAGGCGGCCCTCCTCGTCAGCTCGGACACGGGGGTGATGCACGTGGGGGCCTCGGCCGGCGCACCGCAGCTGGCGGTGTTCGCGGGGCCCGCCTACGCCCACGAGACCGGGCCCTACAGCGGGGGAGCCCTCGTGCTGCAGGGGCTGGCCCCCTGCGGCCCCTGCGTCGAAGGCAAGGGATGCGGAAGGCCCGGTTGCCGGGCCCTCCCGGCATGGGAGGCCGCGCTGCCGCTGGCCGCGGCGCTTTTAGCTGGCGAAACCCCGGCGGCTGCCGGTTCGGGGGCGGCCGGCCGAGAGGCTGCCCGGGACTCCGGAAAACCCGCCCCCCCGCCGTTAATGGCCTGGGAGAGCTGGGAGACGAGGGTGGGTCCCGAAGGGGCCTCCCTGGAACCCCGCGGGCCGTACCCGGCGGCGCTGGACGGCAGATCGCTCGCGGCCCTCCTGTTCCGGGAAGGGGCGCGGGCGCTCCTGGGCTTGCGGGGACGGCCAGGCAAGGGGGAAACGTGCGGAAGGCGCGACGCGGCCGGAAGGGACGGAAGTGAGGATGCGGGCGGAGGAGACGGAGGGCCCGGAAAGGGCGACGCGGCCGGAGGGGACGTAAGGGGCGACGCGGGCGGAGCTAACGAGGGCCTCGGCAGGAACATGGGGACCGGAAAGGATGACGCGGGCGGTAGGGCCGAGTGGCCAGGCACCCCGACGCAGGCCGCAGGCGAGCTCGCGCTCTACGTGCGCGGCCGACGCCCCGATCTGAAAAAGGTCCGGGCCCGGCTCTCGTTCATTGAAAAGCAGGCCTTGTCGGGGCCGGACAGGCGCGTTTTCCGGGACGGCTGGGAGGCGGTCCTCGCCGAGGCGGAAGGCCGGGGACTCGTCTAGGTTCGTTCCCGCCCCAGCCACTCGCCTGGTGGATCGGGCTCGGCGGAAGGGGCGGAGCTCCGCACGCTGGAAACGGGGCCC
>JAIRZX010000218.1 GCA_031267005.1 Deltaproteobacteria bacterium | reverse complement strand
GCCAAGCCCAAGCCGAGCCCGGATCTCATCCAGCTGGCCATAAAGCAGCTCCACTCGGACGCGTCGCTGACGGTTTTGGTCGGCGACTCCGCCTTCGACATGGCCTCCGCCAGGGCGGCGGGCGTCCGGGCCCTGGGCCTCACCCAGGGCGGCACCTCAGAAAAGGAGCTCCTTGACGCCGGGGCGTGGACAGTGCGCCCGGCCGTGAGTTCCGTCATGGATCTCCTGAACAGCCCCGGGGGCATAACCTCGCGCAGGTGACCCCGGCCCGCCCCGGGCCGGCCCTGGCGACCTAATCCGGGAAAACTCCGGCCCGCGCCGCCGCCGATGCCGGCAATGGCGGCCGCCGGGCGGGCCTGGGGCTCCCGCAAGCCCACCGGCCCGGCGTCTCCGTTCAGGGAGGAAGAACTGGAACCGCAGCAACCCCCAATACTGTCTCTATAATTTATTATAATCTGTTGTATATATTATTCACTGAATAATCTATGCCGCTAATTTGTTGTCTATATAAATTTTAAATAACCTAAAACATTCCTTTTTATTCCCGGCCCGGGGGTTCCCTTTCCCGCGGCCTTTTTTTTTATTGCCAAAAGCCGTCTTGACGGTATATATTCCACGTTCGTACCTGCCATGCCCGCCTTGACGGAAGCGGGGGTGACCCCCAGGCCGGTCACCCTCGCGCCGAAGGAACACCACGCGAAGACTTCACCAATGGATACAAGCGCCTACGGAAACAGCCTCCGGCAGTACTCCGGAAGCATACAGTCCATGTTCAACAGCGTCTCCGAACGCTACGACCTCCTCTCCAGCTTCCTGAGCTTCGGGCGGGACCAGTTCTGGCGCCGGGCCCTGGCCCGCCGCCTCATGGCCAAGGACTACCCGGGCAGCTACCTGGATCTGGCCACCGGCTCGGGCGAGCAGCTCCTGGCCATACGGTCGATGTGGCCGTCGGTGGAGCTGACCGGCATGGACTTCTCCGCCCCGATGCTGAACGTGGCCAAGGAAAAACTCGCGAAGCAAGGCTGTTCGGAGGGCGTCAGGCTCGTTTTGGGGGACGTCTACAAGCCCCCCTTCGAGCAAAGCTCCTTCGACTCGGTCTCCATCTCCTTCGGTCTCAGGAACCTCCCCGACCGTCCGGCCCTCTACCGGGAGGTGAAGAAGCTGTTAAAGCCCGGGGGGCGCTTCCTCATCCTGGAGCTCTTCTTCGACTCCCGCAACTTCCTGGCCCCGGTCCACCGCTTCCACCTCGCTACCGTCTCCCCCTGGCTCGCGGGCCGGTTCTTCTACAGCCAGGGCAAGGCCTACGACTACCTGAGCCAGTCCATCATAGACTTCCCCCACCCGGCGGTTATCATGGACGAGCTCGAGGAGGCGGGCTTCCAGGGCCTGGACCACCAGACCTACACCTTCCATTCCGCGATGCTGGTCTGGGGCCACAAGCCTATCAACGGGGCGTAGGAGGCTTCGGGAAGCATCCGGACGCGTGGGGAAGGGCGGCGGGGAGGCTTCGCGAGCCCTCATGACGCCTTTAGGCGGCTCATGATGGCCCGGCCGGTCAAGGCTGGCTTTTAGAAGCATGGGCCGGGAGACTCTCCGCGCCGCGCCCGTCCCCCCCCTGCCTCCTCGTCCCCCTGCCGCGCTTCGCCGCGCCCCCTCACCTGCCGTCCTGTACGGCCCCTCCCCTCCCCTCCCTCCCTCCCTCCCTTCCTTCCCTCCCTCCCCTCCCCTTCCCCGCCCTATCCCGTTGCCGCAGATTTATTCCCATTTTCCTAATTCCGTTTTTACTCCCCCTTCCCGCTAGCTTTCAGAGGCCTTTCAGCGGCCTTTCCGCGACCGCTTCACCGCCACAACATTCGGCCTCCGTGACTTTTCTTTCCCCCCCTTTCAACCTTCCCTGCAACTGCATCCCAAATATCGCGTAATGGCAAATGTTATATTGACCATATAGTATACCTTGTTTACAAAGAATTCAGGCGATCATTTCAAACATTCCGAGGCAGCCTTCCCGACTGACATGCCTGCGGTCTTTGACAAGGCCTGGTTTTTACCTTAGACTTTTCCAGTCGCCGAACGCTTGTTGGTTCTGCCGCACGCCGCCCTCCGGCGCGTTCCGGCCGTTCCGAAGCGAGGCGGCCGGGGCTCCCGGCACCATCCGGGCCGCGCCTCCTGGCTGGCTTGCCCAGGCGCCCGCCCATGCCTCCGCCAGTCAGGGCGAAGGCCGGCCCGGGCCCCGCCTCCTGAACGGAACCACCTCACATCCCGGTCAACCCTTTATCCTGATAAAGAGGAGTCACATATGAGCGACGAGAAATTGGACGCCTTCCACCACTTCCACAAGGGCGGGAGGCCGTGCGCCGTCCCCAAGACGGTGGGCGACAAGCTGGAGCCCTTCAAGATAGTCGGCGTCAAGCCCGGCTTCAACCTCGACAAGGAGAACGGCGAGAGCGCCTTCCAGGAGCTTACCGAGAGTTCCTTCCCCGGCAAGTGGAAGGTCATCTACTTCTACCCCAAGGACTTCACCTTCGTGTGCCCGACCGAGATCGTTGGCTACTCCAAGATAGTCGGCGGCCTTGAGGAGCGCGGCGCGGTCCTCCTGGGCGGCAACGGGGACAACGAGTTCGTGAAGCTCGCCTGGCGGCGGGACCACAAGGACCTGAGCAAGCTCAACCACTGGTCCTTCGCGGACTCCAGGGGCACCCTGATAGACCAGCTCGGCATCCGCGAGAAGGACGCCGGGGTGCCGTTGCGCGCCACCTTCATAATCGACCCCGGCAACGTAATCAAGCACGTGACCGTAAACACCCTCTCCGTGGGCCGGAACACCGACGAGGCCCTCAGGATCATGGACGCCCTCCAGACCGGTCTCCTGTGCGCCTGCAGCCGCCCCGTAGGCGGGCCCACCCTGTAGCCGCACGGGCTCCCGGCATTCCCGTGCCCCGCGCGGCGGGCCAGGAAAAGGGCGGAAGGATCCCCTTCCGCCCTTTTTTTTAGCGCCGAACGCCTTCATGCGCAGGGCCAGCGTTTCCGGCAGGGCGCACCTTCGCCTCCGGGCGTTCCGTTCCTTCCCCCGGCGCGGGCGCCCGTGCCTCAAAACTGCCGG
>JAIRZX010000167.1 GCA_031267005.1 Deltaproteobacteria bacterium | reverse complement strand
ATTTTTGCAGCCTTTTTGCCAACATTATCTATATCTCTCTTATTTGCAAACACTCTCTTGCGCCGGAACTCAAAGGGAGGGTGGAAGGGTGGAGGGTGAGTTTTTACAGTGGGATCAAGATTGAAACCTGGCCGGTCCCGCCGGCCGGCGCCCCCCGAGGGCGGAGGCGCGGCGGGCGGCCTCCGCTCAGTCCTTGAGTTTCTTCAGGAGCCAGGCCATGTTCGAACCCAGGAGCGACATGGTCTCCTGGGCCTCCCTGTCCTCGTTCACCTCCCCCGGCTTGAGGGCCACGCCGAGGTTCCAGTACCTGGATCCCACGGTGATCATCTGGGTTATGCCGAAGAGGTGGTTCACGGAGTCGTAGGAGTGGACGTGCCCTGCGCGCCTCGCGACCACGACCGCCGCGCCCGGCTTGCGCCTGAGGAGGTTCCCGTTGTTGAGATCCACGAAGCCCAGCCGGTCTATGACGCATTTTGTCTCGGGGGTGATGTCGGCGAAGTACACGGGGGAGCCTATCACCAGCGCCTCGGCGTCCTTGGCCTTCCTGATGAAGCCGTTAATCGCGTCGTCCTGGACGCAACTGTAGTCCTTCTTTTTGGCGCAGCCGTTGCAGGCCTTGCATCCCTTGACCTCCAAGCCGCCGACATGGAAGGTCTCCGTCTTGAAGCCCTCCTTCTCCAGCTCGGCCAGGACCCACCCGAGCATGACAGAAGTGTTGCCGCCCTTGCGGGGACTGCCGTTTACCGCCAGCACCGTCATGAAAGCCTCCCTTTGAACCGGATCCGGCATCGCGCGGATCAATAGTTGTTCGGACTCTGAACAGGAATGGGCCGAAGGCGCCCGGCGCCGCAGAAAAACCGGACGCGCTGGCGCTCCCGGAGCCGCCTTCCCTCCTGGCACGGCGGAAGGCGGAAGCTCGCGAAATCGGGACGCTTGGGCTAAAGGGGGCGGCCGCGGACGGCTTGCGGGCGACGCGAGGGCCGGCCGGGGCCCCGGACCGCCTTCGGAAACCCCGCGAGGCGGCCGCCGTCCCTCCTCCGGAAAGACCGCGCGGCCGACTGCGGACCGTCACTCGGGAGACGGCCCGGGGAGGCAGCCGGCCCTCCGGCGGAGAGCCGGCGGGGAGCCGCGAGGCCGTCCCGCTGAAGCGTCCGCGAGGCTTAAGCGGCGCCTTCCCGCTGGGGAGCGGCGCCAGCCGCAAGGAGCCTGGCCGCCCTGTTTCGAACGCGCCTGAAACGGGGCACGGGCTTCCCCGGACCGCCGGTCCGGACGCTCCCGCCCCGCAGCTGCGGCCCGGCGCCGCCAGGCTTGCGCGCCGAACCCGGCATTCCGAAGGCTTCGGGGCCAGGCTCGCAGACAACCCCGCGCGTCCCTCTGGAGGGCGCGGCGGGAAGGCACGGCTGGAGCCAGGAATCAGGACCTCTGCAGGGCCCGGAGGCAGGGCTTCCGAAGGGACCGACGGGATTGGCCTCGGGAGGGTCCGGCGGGACCGGCCCGGGAGGGCCCTGGAGGAAGGGCTAGGAAGCCCGCCCGGGGCCCCGGGAATGCTTCAGGAGCGGTCCATAGTAGCTTATCACGGCCTTCCGGACAAGCTCCTGGCTTGTCTCCCGGGTGCGTCCGCCGTGGACTACCACTGCGGCTATGGCCAAAGGCCTCCTGTCCCCGTCGGCCGGGTCCTTCAGCGCCGCCGAGGCCACGAACCAGTCCACGTGGCGGCCGGCGAGATCGTTAATGGTCCCGCTCTTGCCCCCCAAGGCCAGCCTCGAGAGCGTCCTGTGGGTGGACGCGTCCCAGAACCCCCTCCGGCCGGTGCCGTCGGTTACGGTCGCCAGCATCAGGGCGTAGAGCTCGCCAGCCGTCTTGCGGCTCATGACGCGCATGAGGGGCCTCGCTTCCCTGCGGTAGAGCTCCCTGCCGGCCGGCCCTTTCACGGCCCTCACTACCCACGGCTCGGCCATGAGCCCGTCCGCCATGACGCCGCCCGCAATTAACGCGGCGTGCAGGGGGGACACCGTGGTGGTGCGGTTGTAGCCGCTCGATAGCTCGGCCAGGCGGAACGGGTCGTCGGGGTCGCCGGGCTCGTAGACCGAAGGATCGACCTCCATGTCGAAGGGGATCAGCCGGTTGAAGCCGACTTTCTCGGCGTAGGCGTGGAGTTCGTCCGGGCCCAGGGTGTAGACGCCCAGCTTGCCGAAGACCGAATTGATGCTCTCCGCGAAGCCGGCTTCCAGGGACGCCTTGTGGATCCCCCTGTCCGGCGCCTTCACGACGTTGGACTTGAAAAGGGTATGCTTGCCCCCGTCGTAGAGCACGGCTGACTTCCTGTCGTACTTGTTGCGCTCCATGGCCGCGGCGGCGGTGACTATCTTGAAGACGCTGGCCGCCGGTATCTCGCCGGTCAAAGCCGATCCGGGCCCGTCCTTCCCCCCCCCAAGCGACGCCATGGCCAGGACCCTGCCGTCCCTTGGGTCGACCGCCACCAGGGCGGCCCGGATGCTCCCAGCGTTCCTGACCCATTTGACCGCCTCGGCCTGGAGTTCGGGGTCCAGGGTGGTGGCCGCCGCCAGGCTCTCCCCGCCGGGCCCCTTGAACCTCACTTCCCCCCTGGAGTCCGGGTTGAGCGCCACGCCCCTCAACAACCCCTGGAGCTCCTCGCGGGCGAGCGCGGTGCCGGAGGCGAGCGAAATCCTGCCCACCACCCTCCGCACGGGGCCTTTCTTCCTCAGAGCGGCTTTCCTCGCCCCGGGGGCCTCCCGGCCCCGTTCCCCGTCGTCGCCGGCGGAGGGAGGATGCCGCAAAGCCCCGGGCCTCACCGTGGCGGTGATGACCCCGTCCTTGCGGGCAGTTTTCACGGACGCGGCCGAAGACGCCGGGGATTTCGAATCGGTGGACTTGCCGCCGGCTGCTGTAAGCCCGGACGCCGAGGCCGGCTTCCGCTTGCCCCTGGCGGGCGATGCGACCGAGCCCCGCCGCGATTCCTTGGCGGACACTTTCGACGACGCCGACGCAAGCTTGACCGCCTCCGCGGGGGACGCCTTAGCGGGGTTCTCCTTCGCGACCGCGGCCTTTGGCGCGGGCGCCTTCGCTGGAGCCGCCGCCGGAATGCCCTTGCCCTCCGCGCCTGAGCCCGCCGCTGCCTTCGGGGCCGGCGCGGCGGCGGCCGAAGCGTCATAGGAGCCAGCGGAAGGCGCCTGACCGGGCTCGGCCGGGTGGCCGTCCGAAAACGTTGCGGGGTCGGCCGCCTGGGTAGCGGTTAAGCCCTCCTCGCGCACCGTCGTTATCCTGGGGTCGGACTCGGGGTCCGGGGCGAAGAAGGTGGCAGGCAGCGCCGCAACGGCGGAACCGCGCGCCCGTAACTCGCCGGGGCCGCCGGAGGGGGCAGCCGCCGCAGACGTGACAGCCCCGCCGCCCGCCAAGCGCTCAAAATTCCTGGCCTGCCGGTCAGGGTCCCAGGCGGCGGCCGCCTCCCGGCCCCCACCGGACTGCGGCCTGAAAAACTCGCCCACGCCCGAGGCGTCGGCGTACAGGACGTCCGCCGCCTCCGCGTTCCGGGCGTACGCGTCCTTGGCGCGCAGGACGTTCGCGGCCTCCGCGTTCAAGGCGTTCGCGGCTTCCGCGTTCAAGGCGGTCGCGGCCTCCGCGGCCTCCGCTCCCGCGCCGTCCGCGCCCGGAAACTCCAGGCTGCCGACCGCGCCACCGTATGCGAGCTCGGTTGCCGGGTCGCCCAGGACCCCGTAACCGCTGAAGGACGCCGAGCCGGGCGTCGGGGCGTAGGCGCCCGCCTCGGGCACGTAGTCGTCGTCGTCCTCGCCGCCGTCCGGGGGATTATCTAACATGGCCGAAGCGGGGGCGTTGACGGCCTCGGCTCCGGGGATCTGTCCTCCGGGGGGGGGCTGGATCCCGGAGGGCTCGGACTCCTGGGGCGCGAAGAACAGGAACTCCCCGGAACGCGCGGAAGCCTCCCGCGCGCCGCCGTCGCGGATCATCCGGTACATGCCCGCCGCGGCGGCGGCTATCAGGAACGCAAAGAGGAGTCCCGAGACTATCAGGTGGCCCCAGGAGCGCTCGGGGCGTACCGCCTTGGGGGCCATGGCCATGGCGAGCTTCCTGTGGAACCTCTCCTTCGCCTTCAGGGACTCGGCGGTCGGCGGCCTGATGCTTTCGCCCGCGAACTCCGGGGCTTTCCCCGAAGGGGCGTCCGGGCCGTCCCGGCCTTCGGGGGGCCCGTCGGCGGAGGAACCGCCCGGCGGGACGACGGCTGCAGACCCGGAACCCTCTGCCGTTCCGTACGGTCCGAAGGAACCGGAGGCCTCCCCCGCCTCGAAAGCCTCGAAAGCCTCTATGGCCTCCCGGGCCGCCTCTTCCGGAAGCTCCAAGGTCGCCCGAGCGGACATGGCGGTCCTTACCTGGTCGAGCCCGGTTAAGATCTCCAGCTCGAGCAGCTCCGTCATCTCCGGCCCGACGCAGTCGAGCGTCCCCCTCCCGTCTTGGGCGGCTATCTCGGGCTCCGGCCCGAAGACCTCGTCCGGCCCGGGCCAGCCAGGGTCGTTACGCGGGGGCCGCCTGGAATCGGGCGCGCTTGGAGGCGCGGAAAACGGCCGCGGCTGGCGCGGTTGGCCCGGCTGGCCCGGCTGGCCCGGCTGGCCCGGACGGCCCGGCTGGCCCGGACGGCCCGGACGGCGCGGAGTTGAAGCGGCGGAAGCTTCGGCGGGGCCGCTCCTGCGCGGCTCCCGTACGGTCGCCTCCCGGCCGGTTCCGGAAATTCGGGCTTCGGCCCCGTCCGCATGCGGGCCGCCCGCGCGGGCGCCCCCGCGGCTGCGGGCCAGGGGGGGCGGGGGGACCCACCGAGCCGGCTGGCGGGCCGGGGCCTGGACAGGCTCATGGACCGGAGCCGATTGAGCGTTCCGGAGAGATCCCTGCAACGGATTGCGGAACGGGGCGCGTGTCTCGGCGCGGGCGGGAGCCGCAGGGCTCCGGGAGGGGAAGCTCCCGGAAGGGCTGGAAGCGGCAGGGGCACCGGAAGGGACGGCCGGGCCGGGCCGGGGGGGCTCCCGCCGCCTTTGGACGGACGGGGCGAAACTATCGGCGGCTGGAGCGGTCCGAAGGCCGCGCCCGCCGACGTAACCCGCTTGCGGCGCCCGGCCCGCCGCGAGGCCGCCCTGGCCGGGCAGGACCGCGCGAGAGGCGTCAACTGCGGGTTCGGCTTGGACGCCCTGGACGTCGCGGGCGGGTTCCCGTCCGCGTCCGGCGCGGTCCGGGCGCCCTCCGGGCACGGCGCGGGCCGGGAACCCGGCGGGGACGGCGCGGGCGGAATGGCCGGTAGCCCCGGGCCCCGGGCCGTCGGCGACGAGTTTAAGGCCGCCGTGCCTTAAGGCGGCATTCCAGGCGCCGGGCGCCGCGTCTCCGGACGCCGCCTGGGGCAAGCCGCGCCCAGGGCCGGGGCCGGCGTTCCCGAGGGCGGGATCGGCCCTGAAGCCGAACGGACGCGAACCGGCCGGGACGCCCCTTTCCAGGGGGGGATAACGGGGATCCCGGCCGGGATCGGGATTACGGGCGCCTAGATCGTTTACGCCCTCCCCGCGCTGGTTCCCGGCCCACCTAACGGTCCTTGGATCCCTCGCGTCGCCTCCGGCGCTCTGGCCCACGTCGCTAGCCCCTCTCCGGGGCGGCGGCGCCCCCCGGAGGGCCCTCTATAACGGAGTCGCCCCCCATGTAGGGGCGAAGGGCCTCCGGCACGCCCACGCTCCCGTCCTCGTTCTGGAAATTTTCCAATATCGCCGCGAGCGTCCTCCCGACCGCGAGGCCCGAGCCGTTCAGGGTATGCAGGTAGGCGGCCTTGGCGGCGCCCTTGGGCTTGTAGCGGATGCCGGCCCGCCTGGCCTGGAAGTCGGTGAAGCACGAGCACGAGCTTATTTCCCTGTAGGTCCCGGCCCCCGGGAGCCAGACCTCCAGGTCGTAGGTCTTGAAAGAGGAGAAGCCCAAATCGCCCGTGGGAAGCGTCACCCTGCGGTACGGGAGCCCTATCGCCTCGAGCACCGCCTCCGCGTGCGAGACCAGGAGCTCCAGCTCCTCGGCGGAGCTGGAAGGATGCGCGAACCTCACTAGCTCCACCTTGTCGAACTGATGCATCCGGATAAGCCCCCTGGTGTCCTTTCCGGCGGCCCCGGCCTCGGCCCTGAAACATGGGGTGTAGGCGCACAGGCTCACCGGGAGCTCGGATTCGGGTATCGTCTCGTCGCGGTACAGGTTGGTGACGGGGACCTCGGCGGTGGGGATGAGGTACCAGCCGGTGCCCTCAAGGCTGAAAAGGTCCTCCTCGAACTTGGGGAGCTGGCCGGTCCCGAAGAGCGACTTGGCGTTAGCTACGGCCGGGGGCCAGCACTCCCTGTAGCCGTGCCTCCCCGTGTGGAGATCCAGCATGAGGCTTATGATCGCGCGGTTCAGCCTCGCGAGCTTCCCGAACAGCACCGCGAAGCGGGCCCCGGCGACCTTCGCGGCCCTGGGAAGATCCAAGAGCCCGTTCGCCTCCCCTATCTCCCAGTGGTTTAAGGGCCGGAAGGCGAACTCCCTCGGCGCCCCCCAGCTTTTCTCTATCCTGAAATCCCCCTCCGGGCCGTCGGGCGCGTCGGGGCTCACGAGGTTCGGGATGGATCTCAAAATCTCCTGGACCGCCTCCTCCGCCTCGGCTATCAGGGGCCCCTGCTCCTTCAGCCGCTGCGAAACTCCCTTGAGCTCCTCCAAGAGGCTTCCGGCGTCCTCGCCCGCTTTTTTGAGCCTCGCCATCTCGGCGTTGGCGCCGTTGCGCCGGGCCTGCAGCCCCTCGGACTCGCTCAAGAGCGCCCTGCGCCTGGCGTCGAGTTCCTGGTAGCGGTCGAGGAGGGACGGATCCATGCGCCTTTTGGCGAGGGTCTCCTTCAAAAGCCCTATGTTCTCGCGGACGAACTTCAAATCGTGCATGTGCCGGGCCTCCCTCCCGTCGGAGCAAAGCTAAGGCGAGTCGGATAATTTGTGGGATTATAGCATGGAAAATAGCTTTTTGATCATGTAATTTTAACACTTTCTATCATTTTTCTCATCATTGTGCCATTTCGGCGCGGAAATCGCCGCAAATGACTGCCCCCGATTCTGGAACGAATAATCTCACTGCTATACGGATTTTGGTATATGGGGCCATTTCCGTAAGGCGCGCCTCAGCAAGCTGCGCTTTCGCCTACAGAAGCGCGGGCGGGCGGGCTTGCGGCGCCTGCGGGCATCGGCTCGCCCGGAAAACGCGCGGAGGCGCATAAAGGGGAGCAAGCCTGGCGCTTCCGGCGGGTTCAGTGCCCGCGCCGCCCCGATGACCGGGCCCGGCGCCGCATCCGGGGACCCCAGCCGCGCGCAAGCGGCGCCTTTTGCCGGACGAGGCCCCCGGGCCTCGGGCCGCTTCGGGCTCGCCCGTGACGCCCAAGGCCAGGACGAAAACTCGCGGGAGGCCCGACCCAGCCGGGGCATTAGCCCGCCGAAACCGGCCCGCGCTTTCGCGTAAGGCTCCAGAACCAGCGGGTTGCCCGCGTTTTCGGGGATGGCACTCGGCGGAAGGCCCTCAGCTGAATCGAAATGGGCAGGAAACAGCCTTGCCGTTCGGGCACCCAGCGGTCGCGGACAGCCCGCCCCCGGAAGCCCGAGCGCCTGGCTGTATAATTTCGCGGGGTATCGCGGAGCTGTCCCCGCCTACCCGTCTGCGTGGAGGGCTCTGGCCCGCTCCCGGAGGCATAGGTGCCTTTGGGATAAACCCATTAGTCCGTCGCCAAGCCCGGAATTGATTTCGTTGCCGAACGGCAGGGTCCGGGGGACCCGGACGAGGGACGGCTCCCGCCAGGCCGCGCCAGCCCGCCAGCGCCAGGGCCGGAGCCCCCACCATGCGCCAGGGCCGGAACCGTTTCCCGCGCAGCGGAGATGCCGAAACCCCCGTCTGCGGCCCGAGCCGAGGTAAATGCCGAGACGGGCTTCCGAGCCCGTCCCGAGGCCGACGCCATAGCCGAAGCGGCCGCAATCGCCGAGAACGGCGCCGCGACCCGCGCCTCAACCGCGTCAGGAGCCGGTTCGCTCCACCGCCAAGGCCGAAGCCGGTTTGCCCTTGCAAGGCCGGGCCGGAAGCTCTGCCGACGCCGAAGCCCCGACAGGGAAAGAGCCGGGAGGGCTATCAGAACTCCGGCCACAATAACAGGCTACGCCAAAAACAAGGCCGGAAATGCCGCCAGCGCCGAGGGTTTGGCAAAAAGAAGCGGCCTCTCCAAGGCCCGTGGCCGTCTCGGCGGGGACCAAGGGCGCAGGCCTCTCCAAGGCCCCTCCTCAACAGAGGACAAGGTCGGCAGCTCCCGCCGATCCGGGAGCCCCGCCGCCTCAAAAGCCGGCTAATCCAGGCCAGCAGGCCGTCCGGCCTCTCAGGGAACTCCCCCGCCTCCTTCGGAAAACCGAAAGATTCTGTCCCCAAGACGAGGCGCCAACCGCGTTCCGGCCCTTTACGCCACCCTCAGCCTCT
>JAIRZX010000092.1 GCA_031267005.1 Deltaproteobacteria bacterium | reverse complement strand
GAAGTAAGGCGGAGGAGGAGGAGGTGGTGGTGGTGGTGGTGGTGGTGGGTAGAGTTCAGGGAGAAACTACCCCTGAGCCTTACCTCGTAGATGGAATCATTTAAAGTCACCAAGTAATGGTAATTAAAAGGATAAATTATCTGCAACTCTTTCAGGCACCATCATTGAAATTCACGTTTATTGAATTTGAAAGGAGTTTTATACGAAATCCAAGATTCATTGCTCTGTGTCCTCTGAGGCGACTCTTTCTTAGCCAAAGCCACCAACTAAAGAGTTAGGTAATACAACCGAGTTTCAAAAACATCAATAATATCAAATACTTAGCCATCTGTAGCTTGCTAACTGCGAAAGTCGGGCTAGGGTTTCGAGGCTCCTTTTGGTGCCGTTGAGGCCAGGGGAGAGTTCGGGGCACTGAGGTATTAAAGTTTTGGCTCAGGAATTGCTAGAAATTTAGTAGCGGATCTTGACCGGGATGCCCTCGGGCTTCAAAGCCGCCTCCATGAAGTTTCCCCCTTGCCCTTCAGCCTCCGCTGGAGCCAGCCGGGCGGTTGCACCGCGCTTTGCTGAGCCCGCTCCTGCCTCCGCTCGTCTCGCCCTTGCCCTCTTTCACGAGTTGACAACCTCGGCTGCAGCCGCGTCCGCTTCCGCTTCCAGGCCCGTGACGCGGTCCGCGACCTCGACCGCATCCACGTCCGCTTCCGCTTCCAGGACCCTCGGCGGCCTACGGCCACGATTTCATCCCCGTCCGCGCCCGGTTCCGCGTCTTAAACCTCATTTCGCACCCTTAGCACCCTTAGCACCCTTAGCCTCAGTTCGCGTCCTTAGCCCTGGTTCTCGTTCTCCTTAGCCCCCGTCCGCCCTTGCTTCCGCGGCATCAGCCTTCGGCCGCGTCCCGTTTCCGTCCTCACAGGCGCCGTCGTCTTAGTTTACCTCCGGGGCGGGCTCACGGCCCGGAGGCGTAGACGACCGGACAATTTGGCCCTTGCCCTCAAGCATCCGCAACATCCGCGCCAGGCTCCGGGCTTGGCGGCCGCCCGCTCGAGCTCCCCTTGCCGGGCCGATTCTCCTGAAGCCGAACCCCGGCTGTTAACGCCAACCCGATTCGGGCTGGGCGTCTGGTTCCGGGCGGCCGTACTCTTGCCCCGGGGCCGCCCCGGGGTTCCCGGGGGAGGCGGAGGCAAGAATTTTTAGATAATCCGGTTTTTATTAAAATGAAAAAAACTGATTCATTATGAAAGCATTACACTGTTCAGGGCACTCAGGACGATCGTAATCCGCCATATGCTATAGAGTTTAGATTAGGAATCATTTGCAAAGTTTTAGGATTAGTTATACACTAAATCGTTTTAGTGTGCTTAATTCTGCTCAATTACTCTGCCCGTGCCGCCTTAAAAGGCGAACGGAGCCAGAATCCGCTTTTTCCGGCCGCCGCGTGAGCGCGCCGCTGGCCTCGGGGGCATCCGGCCCCCGTAAAGACCGGCGGGAGCGCCGGGGGACCCCCCGGCGGGAACTTGAGACGGAGCCGCGAGAAAATTGCAAGCCAACACTCCCCAAGAGACTACGGTCAGCCCGAGGGCCCGCGTCCGGGGCCTCGCCTGGCCCTTGGCCGTGGCGTTCCTCGCCTGCGCCCTGGCTTGCCAGGCGCCTCTGGCCGCCCAGGAGGCGGCTACGGTACCCCCGAGGGTATCGGACGCCACCATCACGCTCACCAAAAACGTGGAGGTTTACTCCTACGAAGATCTGACCTTCACGGTGGACAGCTACGAGGTGACCCGGGGCGACAACCTGGAAGGGGTCTTGAAAAGCCAGGGTCTTTGGCCCGTCAACTGGACGCGCGAGCGGGAGGGTCAGCTCATGAGGCTGGTGGCGGAGCTGAACCCGGTTATCGCCAACCTCGATTTGATAAGTCCAGGCCAGACCCTGTACCTGCCCCGCGCCCAGGCACCCCCGCCCCCGCCTCCCCCTCCGGCCGAGCCAGATCCCACCGTGGTGGTCACCTATGCCCTCGGGAGTGACGCCGGGCAGAGCCCCGCCACGGTCGTGGTAAGGCGCAACGATGCGGATGCGGGGCTGCAACCACCTCCGAGTGTCGAGGAGCCCCTTCCAGAGGGAACCTTCAGGCTGGTAGTTGGCGAGGCCCCAGATGCCCCCGCAGAGGCCGCCCCCGCCTCCGAGTCCCTTCCAGTCCCCGCTCCAGGCCCAAGCCCGGCCCCGCAGTCCGCCCGGCCCGCCCAACCTCCCCGGGACCCTGAGCCCCAAGCGGCTCCGGAGCCCGAGCCGGCCGCGGCGGAGAGGGCCGTCCGGCAGCCCAGGGAACGGCGCCAGAGGGAGAGGGCCGCGCCGTCCAACGAAGGCGAGCTCTCTACCGCCTCTGACGGAACGGTTTTCCGCACGGTCAAAGTCCGGAGCGGCGACACGCTGGAAAGGCTTCTCCGCCGCGAAGGGCTGGACCCCGAACTCATCTACCGCCACCTCATCAGACTCACGGTCAACATCAACCCTGGGCTTAAGAACCCTAACATGATAATGACCGGGGCCGAACTCCGGATCCCCGCCATCGGGCCCTATCTCGCGGCTTACGGCGGCGGGCCGGATCTGGTCCAGGTGGCCCAGGCGGATCAGGCCGCCCCCGAAGTGGCCTCCGACGCGGCCCCCCCCCCCGCGCGGCCGAATGCGAGGGACCGCAGGAGGGTCTCCCGCCGCGAGAGGCCGGCCCCGGAAGCGGCCCCCGTTGCGGCCCAGGCCTCGGGCAAGTTCAGGATCAACACCGCGAGGCTCCCCGCCGCGCCGCTCCCCACCGCGGATTCCCAGAACGCCAAGCAGGTGCTGTCGCTCATCTTCACCCGCATGGGCGAGCAGGTCAGCCAGAAGGGCAGGCTGTTCCTCCCGCTGGACGAGCCGCCCCATTTCGACGTGGACACCTCGGTTATGCCGGTGGTTGATCTCAAGACCGGAAGGCACATCATACTTGACGTCAACCGGACGCTCCCTGAGGACTTCGTGCAGCGGTTCCGGGCCAAGTACCCGGAGTATATGGTCTTCCAGCCCGCCCGCGGGGAGAAGATGGAAAAGGCCCTGGAACGGCTGTGGCCCATGTGCGGCTACTACAGGGTCTACGGGAAGGGGCAGGCCTTCGAGGGCGGCAGGGACGTGAAGATACGCATCGCCGCCGACTGGCTGGTCTGGCCTTCCTCCACCGATTGGAACCGCGGCCAGCCCGTGGTCATCAACCTGGCCCCGGCCCCCGACGACGGCACCCCGCTTCCCTGGGTAAGATTCCTTGCCGATCACAACATCTCGGTAATCGATCTCTACCGCGGCGAGATCCTGGCCGGCGGCGGCAAGGCCGCCACCCCGATCAACAACTTCACGGTGGTCGACGCCGACAGCGACAACCCCTCGGCCTTCGCCGAGGCCTTCGTGAAGGCCTTGGGCTTCTCCCCCCGCGTCGGCGTGTCTGTCGATCTGGCCGCCGGACGCGTAACCACCGGCGGAGCGGCCATCGGGGACGGACCGCCCCCCGCTGTCTTCTGGGAGGCCGGCGACACCAAGACCATCCTGGAATACGGCGATCTGACCACCGACGAGCTGGAGGTGTTGCGCAAGAACGGCTTCACTATCATCTCCAGCGCCCGCGACAGCCAGACGGTTCTGAAATCCATCCTTGCCGCCCTGAAGATCAAGCTCGGCGGCCCGCTCGTCATGAACGGCGACAGTTCCGGCGGGCCTTCCATAAAACTCACCGTAGCCGGACAGACATTCGCCTTCGGCGACCGGACCTACCTGTTCACCTCCACCGCCCTCCCTGACAGCATGACCGGGCTGGACCCCAACCAGACCGTGGTAGTCATCAAGTACCGCGGAGCGGCCGGCGCCGCCCCCGCACCGGTGGCGGCCGGCGCCCCGCCTGCCCAGCCCGGCGCGCCAGCTCCGGAAGGAGCGGCCCCAGAAGGTGCCGCCCCGGGAGCTTCTGACGCGCCCGACTTCGAGGGCCCTTCGGTGGTGATCTCCGAGGACATCTAAACCCTTCGCTTGAAAGCCTTCATCCGTAAAGCCTTCATCCGTAAAGCCTTATTCCGTAAACCATTTATCCTTATAGTCGCGAAAGCCGAACCATAAAGAGCTCGCGGGCCCTTCCGGCCCTCCAAGCAAAAAATAGTCAGCCCTGATCCCCGGCCCCTTGCGGAGGCCCGCCAGAAGGACGGGCCCTCTTCAAGGGGCCTTTTTAATTCGCCTGATGCCATGAGTCTCAGACCGTCCGTCCGGCCCGCTTCCTTCGGCCTCCCTTCCCTCCCCCGTCCCCTCCGTTTCCCGCCGGGAGCTCGCGAGCTCGCGAGACTCTTTGCGTTCGGTCCCTAAAGGCGGCCGGAAGCCGAATTGCAGCGCCCTCCCGAACCTTTCGCCCTCCCTTGAAGCCGCGAGAGTCTCCCCGCGGCTACTGGCGCCAGCGTCTTTCCTTAAGGCGTTAATCGCTTGGCGCCGGGGTCGCGCACGGAATCTGGAGGTTTTTCCGTTTCCCTCGCGTCTTTTCGCTGGCTGCCGATTGCGGTATGGAGGAGGAACGGCCCAAGACTTGGGGAATTACTGTTCCGTTTATCCTCCCGGCGCGTGCGTTCGCCGGGTTTCCGCAGGTTCTTAAGGCATAAGGCGAGCTTTGTAATGAGGGCGACATATAATAAAATGAGTCACGCGCCTTTCGGGCAGCCTTGCCCTTATTGCGTTTTGACCCGATAAGGGGGGATCCTCTTGCCCGCCCGGCGCCAGCCGCCTTTCCGCAGGCCCCCTCCGGCAGGGGGCTCGCCGTTGCCGGAACCCAGATGAACTGGAAGATCACTTTCTCCATAGGGGAGACCGACGAGTCCCTTTCCAGGCTGGACGCGGCCCTGAACGCCGGGGGCCGGGCCAGGCTGGAGTTCGCCGTCTTCCTCCCCGCCCCGGCGGAGCCACCGCCACCTTCGGCCCTCGGCCCAGGCGGGGACCCCCTGCCCGAAACGGGCTCCGGGCCTCCCCTCCCTTCCGAGCCGTCTCAGGCGAGGGGCGCGGGCACATGGGCCGGGCCGGATGTCCCCCCTCCGCTGGACCCCAACCCGCTTTCTGGCGTGCCCGAGTCCGTGGGCTCCATCAAGCCCGGCTCGCTCTCGTCCGGCGCCAAGCCCTCCGGGACCCCTGCGCCGTCGGGGACGGACTCGGATCCGCTCGCGGGGATATCGGCCGCCGCAGGGGCCATCAAGCCTGGCTCGCTTTCGGTCGGGACCAAGCCTTCAGGATCCTCCGCGCCGCCGGGGACGGACTCGGATCCGCTCGCGGGGATATC
>JAIRZX010000204.1 GCA_031267005.1 Deltaproteobacteria bacterium | reverse complement strand
GGCGCCCCGGGCCGTATTACGGGCTGATCGGCTCGGCGGCGCCCCGTCTCGCGGAACCCACCTACTCCGGGCCGGGCCGCGGCCGCGCGGCCGATCGGGGGGGGGGCCGCGCGGCCGGGGGCGCGCGGGTGCCGGTGGACGGCCCGGCGGGCGGCCCGGCATCATTGCCCGCGGCGGGCCTGGCCGAGCCGGCCGCGGTCCGGGGCGAACCGGGTCCGCTCCGGGCCGAAGCGGGGGCAGTCCGGGCAGACGCGGGGGCGGGCCTGGCCGGGCCGGGGCCGGAAGCCCGCGTCGGCGGCGCCCCGGAAGGCGCGGGCCGAACGGACAGGGCCGCAGCCGTCTTTTTCCTCAAGATAGCGGTCGATTCGGCCCAGAGGAGGCGCGGCACGCTGGAGTCGCTCCCCAGGGAGCTCAGGCGAAGCTTCCTGGCGAGGATGGAGCGCCGCTACAGGGACCTGTTCGCCTGCCTCGTGCAGGAGGGGAGGACCGCCGAGGCACTGGCCGTATTGGGGCTCCTGAAGGAAGAGGAGCTAAGCGGGCTGGATCCGGCCTCCATACCGGCGTCGTCGCCGGAAAACGGCCCGGACCCGGCGACGCTGGCCGCCGGGCGCGCGCGGGAATCGGCCCGGGCCGCCGCGGCGCCACCCGCGGAGCGGGCGGAGCGTCCGGCCCCGAAGGCGGAACGGCCGGACCTTTTTTCCGGCACGCGGGACGAGGCGGCCTGGCTGGCCTTGGCCGCCGCCGCCGAGCGCGGCGCCTCTTTGGAGAAGGAGCGCTCCGATCTCGAGGGGAAGCGCTCCGGCTCCGGGCTTTCCCCCGCCGACGGCAGGCGCCTGGAGGAGCTCCCCGCGCTTATAGCCGGGGCCAAGGCGGCCTACGAGGACGTCTGCGCAAGGGCGCCCGAAATCCTCCGCGCCTCGGAGCCCGGGCTCTCGCCCGCGTCCTGGGCCGGCGCCAGGCTCTCCGAGCGCCAGGCGGCGCTGTCCGGTATGGGACGGGGCGCCACGCTCGTGCATGCCCTGTCCGAGGAAAGCGCCCTCTACCTCGTAACGGTCACGGCCGGCTCGGTCACGGCGAGGGAAAGCGCCGTCGGCCGCGACGATCTGGCGGCCATGGCGGGGAAGTTCCGCGACATGGTTGCGAACACGTCCCTCGACCCGAAAGACGCAGCCAAAAGCCTCTACGACGCCCTCATAGCCCCGGTCAAGGGCGATCTCGACCGCGCGGGGACCGCCACCCTCATGCTTTCGCTGGACGGGGCGCTGAGGTACGCTCCCATGGCCGCGCTCTGGGACGGGGAAAGCTGGCTCGCGGAAAGGTACCCGCTGGCCCTCTTCACGGAGTCCACGCCCGCGAGGCTCTCGGATCCGGCCTTCAGCGGCCGCGCGTCGGTCCGGGCGATGGGGGTGACCGCCGCCTGGCCCGGCTTCCCGGCGCTCCCGGGCGTCGCCTCGGAGTTGGCTGCCGTGGTCAGGAGCGCCGTCTCGCCGGAAGGCGCTTTGGAAGGGGAGGCGCGCCTCGACGGGGAGTTCACCCGCGGGACCCTCGCGGCGTCCCTCTCCTCGGACGCGCCGGTGGTGCACGTGGCGAGCCATTTCAAGCTCGATCCCGCGAGCCTCGACAACACCGTGCTACTTTTGGGGGACGGCGGGAACATAAGCCTCAGGGAGATACAGTCGGGCGGGGATCTGGACTTCCGCGGCCTTGACCTCCTGACGCTTTCCGCCTGCGACACCGCCTCCGGCGCGAGCGGGGGGGAGGGCAAGGAGGTCGAGAGCCTGGGCGAGGTGGTCCAGAGGGCCGGGGCTTCGGCGGTGTTGGCGACGCTGATGCCCGTGGACGACCGTTCCGCCCCGGAACTCATGCGGGAGTTCTACCGCCTCAGGTACCAGGAGGGCGAGGACAAGGCCGGGGCGTTGAGGGGCGCCCAGCTCCTGGTGATGCGGGACGAGCGCACGCACCCCGGACCGCCGGAAGGGGGCGGGGTCCAGGCTCCGGACGGGGGCCGGGAAGCGGCCGCCCAGGAGGGGGGCCGGGAAGCGGCCGCCCAGGAGGGGGAATCCACGCGTGGTACCGCATTAAGCGCCGCGGGGACGGAAGCCCCCGGCGAGCCCCGGGCCGCGCGGTGGGAGGGGACCGGCTTCTCGCACCCGTTCTTCTGGTCCACCTTCGTCATAATGGGTTCCTGGAAGTGAACCTCCTCCAGCGGTCCGGGAAGCCCAGGCGGGCTCTTTTGGCCGGCCCCGGCCGGGGAACGTTCGTCCAGGGGGATAGACGCTTAACAGCCCCGGAAGGGCAAGGAGAAGGCGGCGGCGACGCGTCGGGACGGTCGCGGGAGAGACACAGGATAGCGGCGGGAGGGAGCCGTCCCGCCCCGGACAAAGGGGGGCCTAAGGTTCAGCCGGGCTCCGGCCAAGCCGAATGCCCCAACCCGAAACAGAAGCCCCCCCCCCCATGGAGCGGCGGGGAGATTCTTTGCTTTCCCCGCCGTATCCGTTCGCGGGGGAGGCCGGCCTAATGCCCCGGAAAGGAGAAGGCCGGAGGGCGGAGGGCTAAGGAGAAGGCCGGGGGACGAGAGTTGGGGGGCTGGAAAGGAAGGGACCGGCAGCCTTGAGTGGGGGAGAACAGGGCGGCTGGCGCGTCAAGCCAAACGGCCCTGGCCGCCGCGCGAACATTTGCCGGGTCCACGGGAAGGCCGGGGTTCGCGGGGAGGAATGGTTCGCGGGGAGGAATGGGGCAGTCCGGCCAACGGACTAAGCCCGTGAACGGATACTCGACATCAAACGGCTCTGGAGAGCCGGTAGTGATGAAGCACTATCCACATGAATTTTAACGGAGATCAATATTTTACATGACTGCTCTTTTTTGATATTATCATATTGCGTGAGTCTGCTTGACTTTACATGCCTGCTTGCGGCAAAGCAATCAAAAACCCTCGCTGTGATTTTGGAGAGACCATGAGAGCCGACCATGTAAAACGCTTCAACACCGTATGCAACTGCAAGCCTCTGGAGCACTACATGCTCCCTGCTGTCCCGCGCCTCCCGGACATAAACGACATGATAGACGGCGAGTTCTATTTCGTACTCCATGCTCCTCGTCATTCCGGAAAAACCACGTGTTTGCAAGCTTTGACCGACAAGATTAATTCCGGAGGACGCCACTACGCCATCAACTGCTCCTTGTTCCATTTAAGGTTTGCCAAAGACCAGTCAACTGCCATGAAGCATGCCTTTTCCCTGATTAATTCTGGAATGAGATGCTCTACGGTTGCCGAGATCAGACGACTGGCTTTCACGTTCGAAGGGAATCCCTCCATGCGCTCTCCCTTTACCATGGTGCGGTCCCTGCTTAATGACTTGTGCAGCTCCTTGGACAGGGAACTGGTGGTCTTTTTCGACGACGCCGACTGGATCCCGGAAGAGCCTCTCGTTATGTTCCTGGACCAGATAAGCTCGGGCTATCTCGGGCGTTCCGATTCGCCGCCAATAAAATTTCCTAAGTCTATGGCATTTGTCGGCATGCGTGACATAAGGAATTACCTGCCTGCGGTCAGGCATGGGGAGAAGCCGACTGGCCTGTCAAATACCTTCAACATAACAAAGAAGTCTCTTACTCTGGACAATTTCTCGCTTGAAGAAATCAATTCTCTTTACAGCCAGCATACTGCAGCTACAGGACAATTCTTCGAGCCGAACGCCGTCGAAAGGGCATGGTACTGGTCCGACGGACAGCCCAGGCTGGTCAACGCCATAGCGGACGATATCTTAGTCAGGCAATTCAGGAAAAACTACTCCAAAATCGTTACAAAACTCGATATTGACAAGGCAGTCGGATTCCTGACCCTTCGTAAAACGACGCTTTTAGATTTTCTTTGGGAAAGGATCAAGGAACCTAGAGTCAGAAGAGTAATCGGCGCCGTTATATCAAGTGACGGTTCCTTGCCGGAGGATATTGCGGATATCGATTTGGAATATGTTCTCGACCTCGGTCTTTTGAAAGCAGATCCAGACAACAACGAATTATATGTGCCGTCCAACCCAATTTATCAGGAGTTAATCACCCGATTCTTGACGAGGAAGCTCGAGAAAGGAATTTCAAGGGAACTGAAGGGGAAATGGATGGACGGGACGAAACTCGACATGAACGGCCTTCTGAGGGTATTCCAGGTATATTGGCGCGAAAACAGCGAAGTCAACGAAATGACGGAGGCCGATAAAAACGAGCGGAGCCGCCGTCTGGAAGACTGGGATAACAAAGACCTTGAAATTTTTAATGCCTCGAAAAAATATAATATGGACGAAGAAATTCTTCGGATAATCCTGCAAAACAGCTCAAGTTTCGACAGGGATGATTATCCACATATAGTCTTATTCGCTTTCCTGCAAAGGTCCTTGAATGTCGGTGTCGATTTTATCATCAAAGAACACGGCCCAGGCAAAACATTTGTCGACATACTCGTGGGCTACAAAGACGTCAGGCATCCTTTAGAATTGAATATTAACGGCGTTAGACCACTGGAAGAAAGCGTTAAGCGGATACTCGGACATATGGACGAATGCGGCTCTCCCGAAGGCTGGCTTGTCGTCTTCGACAGGTCTCCCGGAAAATCCTGGGACGAGAAAATTTCCTGGGAGACTCTGGACCGCAACGGCAAGATTATACACGTGGTAGGTTGCTGACTGCGGCGACAGAAACGATTATTTATATTACCGGGACAAAGGCTTCGTAAACTGCATCCATGTCCGGGTCCTGCGGGGGAAAACCAGCGGCGGGTTTACCCGACGAGCGGCCTGGCGATTCGTTCTGGCGGGCAAAGAGCGCGGCGAGACTGAAATTTAATCCAGACGAACGTCTGTCCAGGGAAAAATCCTTAAACGGCAAGCATTATCAGAAACACATAAGACTTAATGCTTTCATGCGCGTCCGTTCGCGGGCAGTGCGTCCGGACCAAAACGAAGACGGCGGCGCCCGCGACCGGGGACGGGGACGGGACGGAGGATACTAAAAAAGGCATTTCCAGGCCGGAAAACGGCAATTCGCGTTGTTCACGGCTCTGCAGATTCCTGGCAGCGACTGCTCCGGCCAGAACCGGTGATTGCCGGTCCCGTGCGCACCCTCTGTGATTCCGGCCCAGCGCGTAAACACGCGTCAGCCCTCCGCCGTGCCGTTACGTCAGTTTCTAGCGCTTGCCTTTAATACCTGATTCTTTGGGTAAGGCGATGTCATGGGGTAAGGCGATGTCACGGCTTGCCAAAGGGCGGGGCTTCACAAAAGGCGCGGCTTCCCCATGCCGCCGCGGCGGAGCGTTTAACTCCAGGGCGCCCGCGTCTCGCCAAGTGCGGCGGGGAGGATTCAACGCCCCCCGCCCGACCACGGCCGGGGGCATGCATTTCCGCTTAGAACCAATATTCCGGGCTTTCCTAGAATCCTCCGGTTATCGCCAGGCACTCAACATCCCGCCGTGCGGCTTAGCGCCTCCCGCCCCCCCCCGGACCTGCCCGGACCCGGTCTGACGGAGGCCGTCCGGGCGTTGCGGCCGCCATCAGCGCTTGGCCCCCTGGTAGGTGAACTTCGTCGTCAGGGCCTCCCCGTCCTGGCTCTGGATGACGCAGTCGGCGTCCTTGCCTTGGACTGGGCTGCAAACCACGGTGGTCTCCGCGAAATCCGGCTCGTCCGCCGGGCACTTGCCGCCGCTGTCCTTAATGGTGAGCACGCCCGACTTCATCTCCGCCTTGCCCGTGGCAGGGCAGTAGAAGGCGGTCTTCCCCGAGCCGTCCAGCACCTCCACCCTCACCTGGGCCGCGCCGTCCGTCCCGAAGCAGTACACGTAGTGGAGCCTGTTCCCGGACATGGTGCCGGAAAGCCCCGCCTCGGACTTCCAGCATCCCTCAAGGAAACTCAGATCGCCGTCGCCCGGGGGCAGGCGGATCTGGGCGCCCTCCTCGGGCGGGCCGGGCGGGAGTTCCGGGGCGGGGGGCTCCTCGGG
>JAIRZX010000677.1 GCA_031267005.1 Deltaproteobacteria bacterium | reverse complement strand
AATGTCCGGAAAGGGCAGGGAAAGGCGAGGGGCTACGCGGATAAAGGGCGGAAAAGCCGGGGAATTGCTTGCGGGTTACGGGCGGAAAAGGCGGGGATTTGCCAGCCTGAAAAGGGCGGGAAAGGCGGGGAATCGACTGCCGGTTAAGGGCGGGAAAGGCGGGGAATCGACTGCGGGAAAGTCCTGGAAAGGCGGGGGACTGCCTTGCCTGAGGCCCCGGAGCGGCCTTGTCCGGACACGAAGGCGACGAGGGGGACCGGGAAAGGCTGAGGACCCGGTCGATCCGACCGGGGCGCTTGCCGCCGGACAGGCCGGGGCCTCCGCCCCCCCTTGTCGGACAGGCATCCGGCGAGCCCAGGCTTGGCGGGAAAGGCACGGCTCTCCGGCAAGCGCGGCCTTACGCCGGAAGCCGGGAGCCGCTCGCAGGGTGCATCAGGACGGCAGCCTGGGCCCGCTCGCGATGCTCAGAAAGCGTCCACGAACTCCCCGATTACCTTAAATCCCCCCCTCCAGAAATCGTCATTCAAAGGGCCGACCCCGGCGCTGGCCAGGATGTCCGCCGGGGCGGCCCCTCCGCCCTTGGAGAGGATCTTGAGGAGCCGGTCGGCGAAGGGCGGGCCCTCCTTCTCGTATAGCCGCCACAGGCTGAAGACCAGGAGCTCGCCGAAGGTGTAGGCGTAGACGTAGAAAGGGGCGTGGACGAAATGGGGAATGGCGGCCCACTCCCAGCGGAACTCCGGGGGGAGATCCATGGAGTCCCCGAACTGCTCGGCCAAGTTCTTCATGTAGGCGTCGGAGAGCTCGTCCGGGGTGGCGCCCTCCTCTATCATCTTATGGGCCTCCACCTCGAAAAGGGCGAAGAAGGCCTGGCGCCCTACAGTGGCGTAGGCGTCGTCCAGCACGTGCCCGAGGAGCGAGGAGCGGCGCTTGGGGTCCGCCTCCTTGGCGAGAAGCCTCTGGGCCAGGAGCATCTCCCCGAAAGTGGAGGCGGTTTCGGCGGTGGGCAGCGCGGCCTGGAACTGGAAGATTCCCTCAGGGGCCGCGAGCTGGCTGTGCACCGCGTGCCCGAGCTCGTGGGCGAGGGTGAAGAGGTCCTGGAGGCGGCCCATGAAGCTCAAGAGAACCCAGGGGGTCTCCCCGGCCAGCACGGACGCGCAGAAGGCGCCGCTCCGCTTGCCGGGCATGAGCCTCGCGGAAATCCTCCCGTCGTCGATGACCTTCATCGCCAGATCCGCCATCCTGGGCGAGAAGGCGCGGAAGGCGGCGTCCACCTCCGCCCGGGCCTCGTCGAAGGTCATGGGGCCGCCGCCCTCGGGAAGGACGGGGGCGTAGAGGTCGTAGCGGCTGAGTTTGTCCATGCCCAGAAGCTCCGCCTTCTTCTTGAAGTACCTCCCGAAGACCTTGGGGGCCTCCTCCCGGGAGACCCTCAGCAGGCTCTCCACCGCCTCGTCCGGAAGGTCGTTTCTGCGGTTGCGGACCGACTGGGGGGCTTTGTAGCCCCTCAACGCCACGTTCTCCAGCCTCCAGGAGCGTACGATGTTCTGGTAGATCTGGCCCAGCACCGGGCCTTCGGCGGACCAGACCCGGTAGAACTCGCGGTAAGCCCCTTTGCGGCGAATGGGATCGGGGGAGCGGAAATACACCGAGAACTCCTCCCGGGCCATGGACTTGGGCTCCGGCAGGAAATGCGCGGTGAACCTGTAGCGGGAGGTGAGCGAGTCGTATAGGGTGACCAGAGCCCGGCTACCCGTCACCTCTTTCAAGTTCACGACCCTCTCCTCGGCCTCGGTGAGGGTAAAAGGCTTTTCGTCCCGTATGCGTTTGAGGAAATACGCGTGTTCGGGCGAGCTCCCGATATAGGCCTCCGCCCGTTCCTCGGGCAGATCCTTGAACCACAGCTCGAAAAAGAGGGTGGCGTTCGCCAGATCGGCCGCCGTCTCCTCCACGACCCCCATAAAGCTCGTGACCTTCTGGTCGGTCGTGTCCTCGGAAAAGGCGAGTTCCGCGAACCCGCCGATCTTCTCGACCTGCTCCTGGATATGCACGATGTTGGAAAGCGCGCTCCGGAACTCTTCGACCGTGAAGGCGGGATCCGACAGCCTCTCGCGCCACTTGGGGAAGCTTTGCGCTAGATCTTTCAGTTCCCCCATGTCGCGCTCCAGTTCCGGCGAGCCGAAGACGTAGAGCTGGCTGAGGTCCCAGTGCGGCGGAAGGGCGCGGTCTGTCATGGGGGCTTCTCCCTATAGAGTTTAAGCTGGATCGCCAGGCAAATAGCGGGATTGGGGGCAAAGCTCCTGAAACGACGCCTCGTCCCGGACCGGGGCGGATCGGGGAGCCGTGCCGGCCCGGAGCTAACGGGAACGGGGCTAACGGGAGCCGAGGGATTGGGACCGGACGGGAACTGAGCCAACGGGCGCTTAAGGCAACGGGAACTGAGCTTGCGGAAGAGAACGCAGAAAATCCGGCAAGCGCGGCTTAACGCAAGACAATCATGCTTTAAAACGGGGACAATTGCAAGAATCGGGCATGAAACTCACACGGGAAGGGCAATTGACTGGGATCGGGCGGGGAACTGGCGCCGGGATGGCGTTTTCCAGTGATGCCCATAACATCCCAGGAGGGCGCGAGACGGCGGCCGGGGTGGCCCAGAACTGCCGCGCAGAGCGCAAGACGGCAACAAGCGGAGCCCAGAACAGTCGCGAGTTGTTGCGGGCTGCCCGGGCGGCTCATGGCCCAGCCAGGATGTCGCCAGTGGTAATTGATAGCCCAGAAAACTGCACAGGCTCATTGCGGCGGCGTCATTTATGAAGGAACGCCTCGGTTGCAGGCAGTTGATTTAAATCCTGAAAATGAGTATTATAGTTTAAGGTAGAGGTTAGGGCTGGGAAATACCTGAGCAATTCTTTACCCAATCCCGTTTCTTAACCTTTTTCACTTCTCCATAGGCCCGCCAGGGCGTAGCGGCCAGACAAAGAAGCCTTATCCCCTTTCACGTCCACGTTCGGTCGCGCGGAATATTAATGGCATGGCGCTATTTCTCCACATAACTGCAGGAATATCTTGGTACGGAACGTTGCCGGAAAGGAATGGTTAGTAATTCTACGAAAATTTAACCGCATTAATCATGGATGCCTGGCACACACGGTTTTATCTTTTTTAATTTTTCTCTTCAGTCACCGCTTTAATATCTAAGGAAATAAATAGATGGAGACTAGCAAAAAAGATAATCTTCCGACAATATTAGTAGGCGGAAATCCATTCGAAGAATTCGTGGAAGATAACACTGTTTTCGTGGACAAGACCAGGATCATCTCCACCCTCATAAACGATCCGCAACGCGCGTTTTTCCTTTCCCGTCCGAGGCGTTTCGGAAAAACCCTCCTTCTGGATACGATTAAAAATATTTTCGAGGGAGAAAAACATCTATTCGAAAACCTCGATATCGGCAAAAGCGAGTTCGACCGTGCCTGGGAGCCCTTCCCCGTGATTATGTTTAGCTTCAACGGGTACCCTCACGATCCAGTTTTGCTGAAGAAAAGGTTAATTTACGAACTAAACAAGATTGTTGCCCAGCATAAACTTCCGATTAGAACTGTCAACGAT
>JAIRZX010000667.1 GCA_031267005.1 Deltaproteobacteria bacterium | reverse complement strand
TATTTTTTTTGACAAATAGCTCTGGGGGGGATTATAATCAAAGGCACAGGATGGAGGTCGGACCAGGCCCGCTCAGACCCGGCCGGGCTTGGCCAGCTCAGCCCGTGTCAGTTCTCCGGGTTTGGCCGGGCCCGGGCCGGCCGGCGGGGCAGGACTGGCCAGGTTTGGCCAGATCGGCTCGGGCAGGTCTGCGCAGGGTATGCCAGGAGTTCAGCCTGGGTCGGCTCGGGGCAGGATTGGCAGGTCGTCTCGGGTCAGCTCTGGACAGGCTTTTTGTGCCTCGGCCCGGCCGTCTCTGGTCGGTTCGGGCCGGGTTTTTGGGCCTCCGGTCGGCTCTGCCCTGAATCTGGCAGGCGGGCTCAGCCCGGGTCTTGGCGCCGCTGGTCCGCCGTGCCGGGGCCTGGGCAGGGCGGCTCGGGCGAGGCCCGTTGCATGCAGCCTCTGCCCGGGCCGGATTCAGCCAGGCCGGCACGTGGTCGGCACGGGCCCAGGCCCGTCCGGTGCGGCACAGGGAGAGGCTCGGGGGCGGCTCCGGCCTCACACCCCGGGGACCTGGGTGCTCTCCAGGAGGACCCTCGGGTCCACCCTCTGCTCGGAGATGGCCTTCACCAGCCTCGCGGCCTTGTCGGGGTTGACCATCGCCAGGATCTTGCCCGCGTTGGAGCCCGGCATGGCGGAAAGTATCGCCACGGCCACCGCGTCGTCCATGCTGTTTATCAGGTTCCCGGCCTGCTCGGGCTTCATGCCCTTGAAGGCCGCGACCAGGTGCTCGACCCGCTCGCTCTTGAGGGCGTCGTCGCGCTTCTGCTGCTCGTCGCGCATGGACTTCTGCTCTTCCAGGATGGCGTCGTTGCGGGCGAGGATCTCCTGGACGCTGGCTTCCCTGTCCTCCGCGTCGCGCATCCTCTGGTTCACGTCGGCTTCCAACTGCCGTATGGCGTCCTCGCGGGTGTTCAGCTGCTGCTCGCGCCTCTTCACCTCGAACTCCCTGCGGGCCAGCTCCTCGGAGGTGGCTCCTCCGGGCGAGACGGCCGCCGGGGCGGGCGTCGGCGGCGGCGCCTGGGCTAAGGGCTGCGCCTGCGGCGACGGCAGGGCCTGGGGGGCCTGCTGGGCCTGGGGCGCCGGCGGCGCGGCCGCCGGGGGCGCCGCCGCAGGCTGCGCGGAGGGGCGCTGGGGCTGGAGGAGGCTCGAGTCGCCGGGAGGGAGCGGTATGGGGGCGGCCCGGACGGCCGGGGCGAGGGCAGGGTCGGCGGCCTCGCCGAACATTGCGGCCGCCCCCGTCACCATCGACCCTGCGGCCGCCGCGCCCGCGCCGCCAGCCTGGGCGAAGGCGGCGCCTCCGGCCACGGGCGAGGCCGACGCGTCCGCCGCCTTGGGGAAGGAGGGGGCCTGGGGTTGCCAGCGCTTGAGGTAATAGAAGCCAGAGACGCCGAGTTTGGCCACCAGCACCACCAGCGCCAGCACTACCACCATCCTGGCCCTGGAGAACTGCCTTCTGCGTTTGGCCGGGCCTGAGGCGGCCGACTTGGCCGCCTTTGCGGGCGGCTTTGCGGCGGCATTTGGCCCCGCCTTGGCGGGGAGGGCTGCGGGGAGCGCGGCGGGGGCCGGGGAAGGGCGGGCCCCTTCCGGCTCGGCCGAGGCCGACGGCAGGTGGACTCTCGTCCCAGCGGGATCCTCGCGGAGGGTCTCGGGGGCCGCGGCCCTGCGGGCCTGGGCTCTCCCGGGCTTGTCCCGGCCCCTGCGGGGGGCCTCGTCAATCGTTTCCAGCGGCATCGTCCTTCTCCATCCTGTCCCTGCGGGCCTTCACGAGGGCGTGCATCTCCTCCAGGACGTTCTGCTCCTTGCGGAGCTCCTCCGCCTTGAAGGCCTCGGCCTGCTTCTCCCTAATCCTTTCCATGATCTGGCGCTCGATGACTGCCTTCCTGAGCGCCGCGGTCTCCTTTGCCAGCTCCCTGCGGGAAAGCGTAAGGAGTTCGTCGGCCTTCTTCAGATCCTGCAGGAGCTTGGCCTGGTACTCGCTGTACATCGAGAACAGCGCCGGCGTGGCCAATCCCTGGGAGGCCCGCTCCGACAGCTCCTCGGAGAGGCGGATCCTGTCGGACTCCATCGAGTCTATCTTGGCTTCGAGCTCGCGGATGCTCGCCATGCGCTTCGCCAGCCTGGCCGCCGCCTCCTCCTCGCGCCTGCGGCGGAGGGTTATGAGGAAGTCGAGCCTGAACTTGAATTTTGCCATGACGATTTCCTGAAGCTTTCCGGTTAGCGGATACGGGAGCCCGCCTTACGGCAGGTGCGAGCAAGTACCGGGCCAGAAAATTCGACCCGGCGGCGGGGCCGGGACGCTGGGAGGGACCGGAAAGGCAGGCGGCAATTGAGGCGGGGATGAAGGCGGCAATTGAGGCGGGAAGGAAGAACCGAGGTGGGAGGATCCGGGGAAGGCTCGGCGAGGGCAGGGGGCGGGGGCGAGACAGGGCTACGCGGCGTGGAGAGGGTTTAGGGGGAGGGGGGGACGCCTGCAGGGACGGAGCTTGAGCCACGGGACGGAAGGGCCGGGGCCGGGATGATAATAAGGGCCAGGCGCGGAATCGGAAGGTGAGCCAGGATCAGGAACTAGCCCAGGCTGAGGAACTGGAGCAGGCGGGAGGGCAATGTTCGGCCCGCCCGGGTGGCCGGTGCGCCTTGCCCGGCCGGAAAGGCAATAAAATGGAACGGGACAGCGGCTACGAGAAGAACTACCAGAGGCTCGCGCCAGGCCTTGTCGGCTGCGACTTCGCCGAGTGCGCCCCGCGGCTGGGCTTGAAGGCAGTCCCCGGCGGCGTGGAGGCGGAGTACCTGGGCCGCGCCTACAGGGTGACCGAAGGGGGCGTGGAGCCTCTTGACGGCGAGTACGCCGACCCCAACCACCGGAGCACGCTCGTGCATTACGCGCTTTCCAAGGGGGACGGTCCGCCTGCGGAAGACTTCCTGGGCCTGATGCAGCTCCCCGGGGTGTTGAGGGGCAGGAAGTCCCCCGGAAGCGAGTTTTTGAGCGCGTCGATAGAGAGGGCCTTCGGGGGAAAGGGCCACGAACTCTTCGCAAAGGCCGCCGAGAGCCTGGGAGGGGAGTTTCTTGGCGTCCACCCTTCCGGCGGCAAGCTCTGGCTGTTCAAGGCCCTCCCCAGGATCCACATGCAGGTGGTCTTCAGCGAGGCCGACGACGAGTTCCCCGTCGAGGCGCGGGTGCTGTTCGACTCACACGCCACGGAGTATCTGGGCTTCGAGTGCCTGGCCTTCATGCACGGCGCCCTGGGCGACGCCCTGGCCGAGGCCGGGCAGAGGATCGACGGCGCCTCTTAAGGGGGCTGGGGCTGGGCTGAAGGGTGCGCCCCTCGAGGCGGCCAAGGCGGGGATACCGGGACAGGGGCCAGTTCCGGGAACAGGCAAGGGACCAGGCCAGGGATCGGGGCCAGGATCAGGGGCAGTTCCGGGAACAGGCAAGGGACCAGGCCAGGGATCGGGGCCAGGTCCAGGTCCAGGTCCAGGTCCAGGTCCAGGTCCAGGTCCAGGGCCAGGGCCAGGGCCAGGTCCAGGTCCAGGTCCAGGGCCAGGGCCAGGATCAGGATCAGGGCCAGGGCCAGGGCCTCAGCCGAAGGCGGGCTCACGGGCATTGCCGTCGGCCTGCCGACGAGGGTTCCCATGGCGCTGAAAAAGGCTGGGCCTGGGCGTCCGGGCTTTGGCGGAAGCGTCGAAAGCTAAAATCCCTCAGGGTGCCTGGTCCATGCACTCCCGGCGCGATCGCAACCCCGGCGGAAAGGCCCGGACCCCCTTCGAGGAGGTCCGGGCCTTTTTGCGCCAAGGGGCCGCGCCGGACGGCGCGGCGATATTAGGGGAGGCGGGGCTGCGGGCGGGAAGCGGTCCCGCTGGCGTGCCCGGAGGCCTACTGGGGATCCTGCGCGGTCTCCTGGTAGGTTTCCTCAAGCTGATCGTGGTTCTGGTCCACTTCGCCCGCTACCCGCCTGGCGGTGCCTATGGGCCGCTGGGGGTTCATGATGGGGCTGTCCAAGACGCTGGGGGAAGGGGCCAGGACGGAGGAGCCTTGCCCTCCCGGGGCAGGGGCGGCTTCCGGTTCTGGGAGGTCCGGGCCGCCGCGGAGGGCCAGGACGAGGATCAGCACTATGGCTGCGGCAACAGCCGCGCCTATGATCATGAGCTTCCTCCGGCCGCCGGCTTCGTCGTCCAGGGAGGCGCGGGAGGCCGGGGGAGTCTCCGGGGCCGGTTTTCGGCCCAGCTTGAAGTCGTAGCCGCAGGAGTCGCAGGTGACGGCGGGGAGGGTCACCAGCCCCCCGCAGCCCGGGCAACGGATTGAGGGTTTGGCGTCTTGGCTCACGGTTGTACCTCTGGGCTCCGGCGTTCGTGTTAGCCCTTCCGCCGCCGGGAGGCGGGGAAGGCGCCGGGCGGTGAAAAACGGCAAATGCCGGGCCGCGAAAAGCCGGGCCCCGAAAGGGGGACCGCGCAGGCCCGTTCAGCGGAGGCCGCCTCCGCGCCCGGCTAAGGCTCCGCGGGGCGCCAGCCGTCCGCCGAGTCGGCGACGGCCAGGTAGGCGCCCGCCGGGTCGCCGGAGTTCGCGGGGAGCTTCTGGCCCTTGTACAGGGAGCCGGAGGTGCTGATGTCCTTGAGGGCCCTCAGCACGCCTCCTGGGGAGCTTTCCTGGCGGTCGTCGGCCAGCCCTATGGCCTTGGTCAGGAGCTGTCCTTGGGTGAAGCCCATATACGACCTGTAGCCGGTCCTGAGCCCTGGAAGGGCGTACTTGCCCAGCACCAGCGAGTAGGCCTCGGGGATCTCGCCGGAGGGGAGGAGCACCGAGGGGAAGACCGTGCCCGCCCAGAGCCCCCCGGTCAACCCCATAAGCTCGCGGCCCGTGGGGTTGAGCGCGTGGGTCATCCAGATGCAGTCGGGCCCGAGCTCGTGGTCGAGCGACCTCCGTATGGCCGCGGCCGGGCCCGGGGCCGTCCAGAGCACCACCGCGCCGGCGTTGGGCATGGAGGACTTGAGGCTCTCCCAGTCGCGGAAGTACAGGCTGAGCCGCACGGGCCTCAAGACAAGGCCCAGGGACCTGGCCTCGGCCTCGGCGAGCCCGGCCAGCTGGGCAGCCCTTGGGCTCTCGCGGTAGACGAAATAGACCGTCTTCCCCGGCTGCATCTTTGCCTTGACGTGCTCGAAGAGCATGGAGATCTGCACGTGGGTGGCGGGGATTATGCCGACCGGGTCGTCCTCCCTGCCGAAGTAGGCCGTGGGGTCGCCGGACCAGGGCCCGAACCACGGCCTCGCCACCCGCCGGAAATACTCTGCGGTCTGCCCGGCGTGGAGCTGGGAGGCGCCCCCCACCACAAGATCGGGCTTCCCCTGTATGACCAGGGCGTCCAGGTTCTTCGTGAAGTCCTGGCTGGAGTCGTCAATGTCAAGGGTGTAGAGCTGGAGCTCGCGGCCGCCGATGCCCCCGTTGGCGTTCAGGAACGCCATGAAGGACTTCAGCCCGTACATGATCTCCGAGGACGAGCTCTGGCTCCCAAGGGTAGAGGACCAGCTCACGAGTTTCCACTCGCGCTGGGGAGGCTGGGCAAGGGAAGGCCCTGGCGCTAAGAGGACAGACGCCGCCGTCAAAGCCGCCAGTATGAGCGTACGGAAGGTTTTGGGCATATGCGGGGTTTCCGGCCGGAAACGCCTGCGGCTTTCCTGGCCAGAGTACAAGGCGAGGTGTAGGGGCGAGTGGAGCGGGCGGCTGAGGGGCTGCATGAATCAAAAAATTTATTTTACATGAAATTGCGGTGAAATTGAAGAGTCGGCTAGTTTGCTCGCTTGCGGGGCAAGAGGCGCCAGGAAGCGGGGCAAGAGGCGCCAGGAAATGTAGGGAAAGGGAGCTGAAGGCGCAAGTTCAGCTGTAGGGAGGCGCGGGCGCAAAGCGGCGGGAGGCGCAGGGCCGACTGGCGGGAGGCTGATAACCAACTGGAAGGAGGCGCAAGGGCAACTGCGGGGAGGCGCAAGCTCAAATTGGCGGGAGGCGCGGGCCCCAGCGGCAAGAGGAGCAAACGCAAGCGGCGGTATGCGCGGGCGGCGGGTGGGGCAAGGTGCGGGAGGCGGAGCAAACATGCCGCCGCAAGGAGGAACGGACCCGAGACGTTCGTCTCGGCAAGTAGGCTT
>JAIRZX010000490.1 GCA_031267005.1 Deltaproteobacteria bacterium | reverse complement strand
CTCAGTTCCGCCCTCGGCATCCGCCGCACCCAGGGATCCGGGGCCCCCCGGCTTCGTTCAGCACTCGGCTTCCGCCGCAACCAGGGCTCCGGGGCCCCCCGGCTTCGTTCCGCCCTCGTCATCCGCCGCAACCAGGGCTCCGGGGCCGTCCCCTGCCCTGCCCCGTCCTGCCCCGTCCTGCCCCGTCCTGCCCCGTCCTGCCCTGCCCTGCCCTGCCCTTGGCATCCGCCGCCAGGACTCCGGCCGCCCCCTTTCGACCAAAATCGTGCTGGCGACCGGGAGCGGCCCGGGGCGAACCCCCAACTGCAAAAAGAACAGTCCGCCGCCAGGTCGCTCAAAGCCGTTCCGGGGGCCAGTTTCGGCGTGAGGCGCCGCCTTTCCGCCGCCGGCGGGTCGGGCGATGGACGCGGCGGGTCCCGGCGGGAAACAGGGGGGAAATCCTCCCCGGTCCCTGTGCCCGCGCGGCAAAAGCCGGCCTGCGGCCGATCCCGGGCTATTCCTTCTCGCGGGCGATCCTGGCGCCCAGGAGGTTCAGCTTCTGGTCCAGGCGGTCGTAGCCACGGTCAAGATGGTAGACGCGGGAGATCACGCTCCTGCCGCGGGCGGCCAAAGCCGCCAGGAGGAGCCCCGCCGATGCCCTCAGATCCGAGGCGGTGAGCGGTGCGCCGGAGAGGTGCCTGACTCCCTTGACTACGGCCGAGCGGCCCTCGAGGGAGATGTCGGCGCCGAGGCGCCGGAGTTCCGCCACGTGCATGAAGCGGTTCTCGAAGATGGTCTCGGTCACGATGGAGACCCCCGAGGCGAGGCACATGGCCGCCATGAACTGGGCCTGCATGTCGGTGGGGAAGCCCGGATGCGGCATGGTGACCAGGTTCACTGCCTCCAGCCGGCCGCCCGGGGACTCCAGGTAAAGATCGTCGCCCTCGTAGCTCATATGGAGGCCCGCCTCCCCGAACTTGTCGCGGACGGCCGCCATGGAGGCGAGCGGGGCCCCCTGGATGGTCACCTTGCCGCCGGCCAGGGCCACGGCCGCCATGAGCGTCCCCGCCTCGATGCGGTCGGCCATTACGGCGTAGCGGGCGCCGCGCAGGGAGGGCACCCCCTGGACGCTTATCACGCCGGTGCCCAGGCCGTCTATCTTCGCCCCCATGGCGGCGAGGCATCGGCCGGTGTCCACCACCTCGGGCTCCCGCGCGGCGTTGGAGATGACGGTCTCGCCGCGGGCCAAAGCCGCCGCCATCATGACGTTCTCGGTTCCGGTCACGGTCACCGCGGGGAAGCTCACTGCGGCCCCGCGGAGCCCCCCCGAAGGGGCCCGGGCCACGATGTCGCCAGCGCTTATGTCGAAGTCCGCGCCCATCTCCTTTAAGGCCTTGAGGTGCATGTCTATCGGGCGCACGCCAATGGCGCAGCCGCCCGGAAGCGACACCGAGGCGCGGCCGTGGCGGGCCAGGAGCGGCCCCAGGACCAATGCGGAGGCGCGCATGGTCTTCACGAGTTCGTGGCGGGCCTCGGGGACGTTTAAGCCCCTCATGTCTATGAGGCACTCCTCGGGCCCTGCCCCCTCGTCGCCCTTGAACGAAGCCCGGACGCTCCCCCCCATGAAGGCGAGGAGGCGTCCCATGGTCTTCAAATCACCCAGGGACGGGACGTTCTCCAGCTCCAAAGGCCCGTCGGCCAAAACCGACGCGGCCATGAGGGGCAAGGCGGCGTTCTTCGCGCCGCTCACCCGGACCTTTCCGAACAGGGGGGCGCCCCCTTCAACGGTCAGCCTGTCCATGGGGCCGTCCTTCCGCGGGGGGCGTCGCCCCCGCGCTCCGCAGGCGCGCCGGCGGGCGGGAGGCCAGGGCCGCGCCGGGCCAGGCCCGCCCCCTGCACTGGCGCCACGGGCATCAGGCCCTCCTCCCGCAGGGCCCAGCCGCCGCCTCCTGGGAGGCGGCCTGGGACGAGGCCAGGTCCAGGGAGGCCCCGAAGCCCGGCCCCGCCGCGTCCCCGTCCCGGGAGAATTCCAAAAAGGCGTAGGCGCTGTGGTTGTGGACTGACTCGAAGTTCTCGGCGGCCACCGAGAACCAGAAGAAGTTGTCGTCCTCGCGGAGCTTCAGGGCCACGTCGCGCACCACGTCCTCGGCGTAGCGCGGGCTGGTGTGGCCGGCCGGGCCCGCCCCCTTCCGGCCCGCGCCCGCCCCGGGCGGGACCTCGCTGGAAGCGGAGCCTTCCACGAGGGTAATGAGGTCCTCCATCCAGAAAAAGCGCCTGTAACGGACGGTCGCCGTGACGAGCCCCCTCAGGCTGTGGGCGCCGGAGCTGGAGATCTCCCTGGAACAGGGGCACAGGGTGGTGACCGGCACCGCCACGGCCACGGTCAGGTCCGGCTCGGCCCCGGCCGCCTGGGTGCCGGACAGGACGCAGCCGTACTCCATCTTGGCCGCCCACCCGCCGCCGGGGGCCCTCTTGTCCATGAAGAAGGGGAATGACAGCTCCAGGTGCGCCGCTTCGGCCTGGAGGCGGGACTTCATGTCTGAAAGGATGCTGGCTATGTCGGAGGACGAGACGCTGTCGCGGTGCTTCGAGAGGATCTCGATGAACCTGGACATGTGGGTGCCCTTGTGGTTGTGGGGCAGCTCCACGTACATGTTGACGGAGGCTACCGTGCTCTGGGAGCCGTTCTCCCTGTCCTTCACGTCCACCGGGTAACGGATCTTCCTGACCCCCACCTGGTCTATCTTGACCCGCCTGGAGTCCGGCCTGTTCTGGACGTCCGCCATGGCGCCCTCCCCGTTTCCGGGCGGGGCCGCCGGCGGGTCCGGGGAGGCCTCGCGCCCGGGGGCGTCCTGGGGCTCGCCGGCGGCCGGCTGGGCGAGGGAGGCCGCGTCCTGGCCGTCCCTGGAGAACTCCAGGAAAGCGTAGGCGCTGTGGTTGTGGATGGACTCGAAATTCTCGGCGGCCACCGAAAACCAGTAGAAGTTGTCGTCGGCGCGGAGCTTCACGGCCACCTCGCGCACCACGTCCTCCACGAAACGAGGGTTGTCGTAGGCCGTCTCGGTCACGAACTTCTCGTCGCTGCGCTTCAAGAGGGAAAATACCTCGCTGGAGGCGGAGCACTCCACGAGCCTTATGAGGTCCTCCATCCAGAAGAAGCGCCGGTAACGGACAGTTACGGTGACCAGGCCACGCTGGTTGTGGGCTCCGAAGCTCGATATCTCCTTGGAACAGGGGCACAGGGTGGTGACCGGCACCACCACGGTCACGGTCAGGTCCGGCTCGGCCCCGGCGGCCTGGGTGCCGGACAAGACGCAGCCGTACTCCATCTTTGCCACCGCCCCGGTGACGGGGGCCCGCTTGTCCATGAAAAACGGGAAGGAGAGCTCCAGATGGGCCGCCGCCGCCTGCAGACGGCCCTTCATGTCGGAGAGTATGCCCGGTATCTCGGAGGAGGAGATGCTGTGGCGGTGCTTGGCGAGGATCTCGATGAAGCGGGGCATGTGGGCGCCCCTCTGGTCGCGGGGCAACTCCACGGACATGTTCACGGAAGCGACCGTGCTCTGGGAGCCGTTCGCCCTGTCCTTCACGTCCACCGGGTAGAGGATCTTCTTGACCCCCACCTCGTCTATCTTAATGCGCCTGGAGTCCGGCCTGTGCTGGACTTCCGCCATGCCGCCGTCCCCGTTCTTGTTAGAGGTGCAGTCGTAAAACATCAAATCAAACGCTTTAGAGGCCCTGGGACGCGCTCCGGGGCGCGGCCAGCCTGGCGGGCGCTTCCTCCTTAGGTTTAGGGGAATGGGGCGTCGCCCCGTGAGGTCGGGGAGGCTGCTGGGCCGCCCCGTGGGAGGGGAGGATTTCGCGTAGGGGGGCGGCCTTCATGGCCGCTGGGCTGGTCGGCTCGGGCCGAAGGCGCCCCATGG
>JAIRZX010000483.1 GCA_031267005.1 Deltaproteobacteria bacterium | reverse complement strand
GCAGCCGGCAGGAAAGAGCTTTTTTCCGGACTCGCGATAGACAGGTTGCGCAAGGATACCGAGTGGCCCCGTTCGCACGTGCTGAGGATCAGCATGAACTCTTTCGGGGACGACCCATCTTCGCTGGACCTAAACCTTGCCACATCCCTTCGTAATTTCGCAAAATTCAGGGGATTCACTATCGAGGAAAGGAACTCGGCTTCCAGCCTCACCCAAACGATTGAAACACTATACTGGAATTATGCGGATATCCCGATAGTTACCCCAGATATCCGAACTGAAGACGGCCTGATCGCTGACAGGGGCGAGATAGTAGTGCTGATCGATGAATACGACGCGCCCATAGTGAACAACCTGACCGATCCTGCCAGTCTTGAAGTCGCGAAAAAGACACTCCACGGGTTCTACAACGCGTTGAAATCATGCGAATACATGATAGATCGCGTTTTCATTACCGGAATAACAAAATTCTCCCAATTGTCCCTGTTTTCAGCGATGAACAATCTCAGGGATATCTCTTTTCAATCAAATTATGCGACAATATGCGGATTCACTTACGATGAAATCATCAAATACTATTCTCCGCATCTTGATGCAACTTTAGCTGCATTCCAAGACGCGGGAAAATTTGGCAAGAACTTCACCCGCAACTTGCTCATGGAGCGGATCACCGATTATTACGACGGGTACAGCTGGAACGGAGATGACCGCGTACTCAATCCTTTATCGTTACAAAATTTTCTTGTCGATCAAGTTTTTGACAATTATTGGATTCGTTCCGGGGCAATGAATTTCCTGAATCAAATTAATGTCAGGGACGATGTTTTCTCCAAAGTCTTCAAAGAAGAGGAAGATTTCAATGGTAGCGTTGATATCCAGGACGCTGGCAACGCCGATCCAGTCGCGCTGATGTTGCAGGCAGGCTACCTTACCGTACACAAGCGAAAAGTGTCAGACGAATTTTCCGAGCTTTATCTTGCCGTGCCGAACAAGGAAGTCAGCATGGCTATAGTTCGGAATTTTGTCGAAACCCGCGTTATCCCGTGCATTTCCGCGGACGACGACAATTTCACACCCGAGCTATGCAGAGAATTCTGCTCCGTTTTCTGCCTAGGTCAATTTAACCGAGCCGAAGTGCTTCTGCAGTCTTTTCTGAGCGCGATCCCTGACACTTTGCACCTTGAAAAGGAGTCGTTTTATCACGTCTTTCTCTTTGCCATATTGAGAATGTCCAATTTCAAAACTTTGCCTGAACGTAGAATTGTTAGAGGTATTGCCGATCTTGTGATCAGGACTCCTGAACTCGGATACATTGTTACGGAAATGAAATACGCGAAATCGGACAACACGTCAACCGACAGGCCAGTCGTCTCCGATTCCCAGCCGGGAACCATAATATCCGACAAGGACAACAGGAAACTCGATTCCTGCATCAAAGCAGCTTTCAAGCAGATCATAAAAAATGAATACCTCCTGCCGTACGTCGGCAATCCAAAACCGGTCCACGCAGTAGCTGTAGCCGCATGCGGCCGGAACCACGTGAGGATCAGAAGCTTGCCAGCCGAAGAGCTCCTCCAGAGGTCGCACGAATTTCTGATATTTAAGGAGGATCAAGAAGACCAGCATTCCGGTCCCTGAGCGGAGGAACGCTAAGTACTGCATGGCCCCCGTGGGTACAGTCACGCCCCGGACCGCTATCTCCAAGCCAGACGGAACCTCCAGCCAGTACGTTGCGACGCATATCAGCCCGGGGACAGCGACAACCATGACGTGCCAGAGGAAGAATATGTTGTAATTTCAGCGTTTCTCAGACAGTCTGTGCAGTCTATTCCCGACATGTGCGTTCCCGGAAGCTGACTCGAAGTTCCTTGTGAGTCTGGACAACTGCATCAACCGCTACTGGTTTGACAAGCGGAGCGTCAGGAACACGGATGTCCAAATCCGCCACACGCCGATCTCCGCGAGACGGCACATCATTAATGACTCCGCCGCAATAAATCGACCCGAACTGGGGGGGGTAAGCCGGAGGCAAAGAACATAAAAGTATATAAAGATATATTTTATTAATTTTGAAAAACTACAGTCGATTGTTGTTCTTTGGCTGTACCGCCGCAACCGCTTGTTACCGTCAGGAACGAGGCGTCCAACTGCTCCCATGTAGCCGGGCGGATTTATTGCGGCGGCGTCATGAATGCCGTAGCGTGGCAAGCCATGCACTGGCGAGGCAGCCCTGGGCAGGGAGCAGGGCAACTGAGGTTCAGGGGAGGCTTGCCCCGACCCCCGCGAACGGATGCCGCCCGCGCCCGCAACTTCAAAAGGCGGGCCCGCGGCCCCGCCTACCTCCGGAGGGTGGCCACGTACCTTCCCGCCGGGCCCTTCTCCACGGCCAGGGGCAGGTCGAAGGCGTCGGAGAGGGTCTCGCCGGTCATGATTTCGGCTACCGGCCCGGCCTTTAAAGACCTGCCGGCCTTGAGCACTATCCCGTGGGTGAAGAAAGGCGCGATCTCCAAGGTATTGTGGGTGGTTAAAACGATAGTGGGGGCCTCGGCCGAGGAGGCGAGCCCCCTCAGGCTCTCCAGGAAGAGTTCCCTGCCTCCCATGTCCAGGTTGCTCATGGGCTCGTCCAGGATAAGGAGTTCCGGGGCGGTGAGCGCTGCCCTGGCCAGGAGCACCCTCTGGCGCTCTCCCGAGGAGAGCTGCCGGAACTGCCTCGCCAGCTTGTCGGCCAGCCCGTAATCGCTGCAGATGGCCCCGGCGCGGTCCAGGAGTTCCGGGGACGGGTCCTCGTAGAGGCCCAGGGAGGCGAGAGGGCCGGAAGCGACGGTCTCCAGCAGGGACAGGTGGCCCGGAAGAAGATCCGACACCGCCTGGGAGACCCAGCCTATGCGCCTCCTGAGTTCCCTCAGGTCGACCGTGCCCAGCCTCCTCCCCAGGACCGTCACTGTCCCCAGGGTGGGCCAGATGTAACCGTTCACTATCTGCAACAGAAGCGTCTTCCCCGCCCCGTTGGGGCCGAGGACCGTCCAGTGTTCTCCCCGCGCCACCGTCCATCCGAGAGAGTCAAGGAGCGGCACGCCCCCGCGGGTGAGGGACACCCCGCAAAGCTCTATGGCGCGGCGAAAATCCTCGGAAGCCATCCTGAAGCCGTCCTTTCCGGAAAAGCCTCTCCCGCGCGCGGGAGAGGGCCGCCAGCCGGGGCCTTCTCAGCCCGTCCGGGCGGGCCCCGCCTGTAACCTTATAGACGAAAATCGGCCCTGAGCCAAGATTCCCGGCACGGACTGAAGAAATCGGGGGAAGGATGGGGAAGGATGCGGGTCGGTGGGCGTCCGGGAGGATGCCGCCCCCGCGGAAAGCCGTTTCGCCCCGCCCGCGCGGCGCGCGGTCCCGCAGGGCTTAAAGGCGTAGCCGCGCCGCCCCAAGGGACCGGCTTTCGGCCCGCCCGCTGCCGGGCGGGCCATGCAAGCTCCTGGCCGCCACGCTCTGAGTCGGCCCTTGCGTCTGCCGAACCCCGCGCGGGCCGCGCTCGAGCTTGTAAGGCGCCTCGCATGAAGATAAACTTCTGAGACGTCCGGAGCGCGGGAACGCCCGCCGCCGCGCGGAGCCGCAGCCCGGCCCGGGGGACAGCCGCCGGGCGGAAAAGGATCGCCTTTCATGGACTACCTGGTGAGAAAGGCCCGCGTGACCGACGTGGGCCCCGTCTACGGGCTTCTCAAGAAGCTCGCGGCGGAGGGGCTCCTGTTGCCCCGGAGCTACTCCAGCCTATACGAGATGCTCCAGACCCTCTACGTGGCGGAGTCGCAGGAGGCGGGGGGCGGCGTCATTGGGGCCGGCGCCCTCCAGGTTTCCTGGGAGGATCTGGCGGAGGTGAGATCCTTGGCCGTCGCCGAAGGCTTCCGGGGCTACGGCGTGGGCCGCGCCATCACCGCGGCCGTAGAGGAGGACGCCAGGGCCCTTGACATCCGGAGGATGTTCGCCCTCACTTACGTCCCGGAGTTTTTCTTCAGGCTGGGTTACCGCCAGGTGGGCCTGGACTCGCTCCCCCAGAAGATCTGGGCGGTCTGCTTTAGCTGCGTCCACTACCCGGACTGCAAGGAGATAGCGGTCGTGAAGGAGCTCGGCCCGCCCCTGTCCGCGAGCGTCCCGGGACCCGACCCTCGGGTCGCCATGGCCGAGGGCGCGGCGCCCGCCGTCTGCCCGGGCGCCCCAGTTGGAAGCCTGGCCGGGGCCGTGAGGCCAGGGTCAGGGGCCGGGAAGCCCTAGATCCGGGTCAAGCATGGATTTCGGCTGCATCTATCTATAATTTATGTTATAACAGCTAAATAAAGATGCAGCCTGGCTCCCGGCATTCCCGATAGCATCTCTATTGGCATAGTTTCGCCAAGAGAGTGCCTTAAGCCATGGCGTGTCCTCTTAACGAGGAGATATGGCGATGAAGTACAGGGTGTCGCTGACAGGCGCCGAGGCGGAAACACGCCGCGACCATTTTTAGTCGCGGCGGTCGTTCGCCGGGAAACGCAAGCGCGCCAGTGCGCTTATATCGCTTAACGGAGGCGATACGGAAGCTGCCGGAACGGCTGGCATGTCGAGCAGGGGAGTGGAGGATCTCCGGAGGCGTCTGTTTGGGCATGGTTTTGAGACGGTACTGTTCGGCAAGCCCGGAGGACGCGTGCTTCCCGTCTTTACCGGAGGGTACTGGGATCGGGTATTCCTGTTCGCTCGCGAAATGCCGGAGGGCGGGGAAAGGCGGCGGACTCTAAAGGCCATATCGGGAAAAAATTGCGCGTTCTCGGCGGGAAAACCGCATCGTACGAAACAATCAGCAGAACGCTAAAAAAAACATAAGTTTCGCCGCGTGTCGGCATCGAGTGGGGTATCCCGCCGAACGAGCCGACGTCGTTTTACGGCGCTCCCGTTAAGCTGCTTTCCGTTTGCAGGCACCATGCAAGACGCCCTGGACATCAATTCGATCCTGCGGGGATCCTGATACGCCGTATTTCTGTATGGGATAGGAGTTTCCGGGGTTTCTCGCAGAGGGAAGATGACCTTTCCCCGGGAAGCCGGCCGCTCTTAATAAGCTCGGAGCCGAGCGCGGGAGCGAGGGAACAGCATCATTTTTCTTTGCCGCTAATCATAAAATTGTTTTCAGGATAGTTAACTTGTTAGGGATCAAAACTAGTATTTATGAAATAACAAAAATGGTTATGTTGTCTTAAATATTATTACTGGATAAAATAATTTTGTTAAATTTTACGAAAATCTGAATGTCCATATGGTCATTTTCTGTATAGGGCATTCCCGGCGCAAGAAGCGAGAACGCTTGCCAGGCGCCGGAGATTTATTACGCTTCAATCTGCGGCGCCTGGGTTAATATAGCGGAGATTGTTTGGCGATCTTGTGAATCAGGGATTTGAGCAAGGGATTAGGGATTTAGAAGAGCTATTGCCGTTTTAATAAAATATTAGAATATTATCTAAGATATGGCCTTGCTATACCATGATTTATTGGAGCGCTTTTTCGAATATTTAATTGATATGGCAATATAATATCAAACGACGCTTGTGAGAAGAGGGGGAATAAGGAATGCGGATAATCAACTGGACAATCGCTGCGGATTCAGCGGAGCCGGAACCGCTTCTGCAGGCGTCGCAGCGATTGTTTTGCGCGGGCTGTTCTCCGGGAGGAAAAATAATCAGCCTTGCCGCCACGGCGTGTCCCAGAGGCAAAAAACCGTCTGCACGCCTCCGCGACGGAAAAGCGGATCGGGACGGCCGTAAGAGGGCGGCCGGGAACCCGTCGCGGGGGGTGGCTCCGGAGGCCCGCGGCTGTCCCAAGCCCCCGGGGCTAGAAGAGCTTAGGCCCGAGAGGCTCCGCCGGGGGAGCGAGCTTGTCCATCTCCTCGATGGTTGGAAGCGTGTTCAGGTCTTCAAGATCGAAGGTCTCCAAAAACCTCTGGGTCGTGGCGTAGAGGATGGGGCGGCCGGGCAGCTTCTCCTCCCTGGAGGCTACCCTGATGAGGTCCTTCTCCAGAAGCGCCCTCAACACCCCCCCCGAGTCCACGCCGCGGATCTTGTCTATCTCGGAGCGTATGACCGGCTGGCGGTAGGCCACCACCGCCAGGGTTTCCATGGCGGCCCTGGACATCCTGGCGGCCGCCCTCCTCCTGAGCCTCACGCAGTACATGGCCACCTCCGGGCGCGTCCGGAACTGGTAGCCGCCGCCCACTTCCCTCAGGATGAAGGCCCTGCCAGAGGAGTCGTACTCTTCCTTGAGATCCCTCACGGCCTCGCGGACCTCCTCAAGGGTGGCCTCTCCCTCTACGGTGGCGTGGAGTTTCTCCGCGTCCAGAGGCGTCTCGGCGGCGAAGAGGACGCCTTCCACGATGGTCTTCAGGGGAAGCATGGGACTTGCGGGCTCCTGGGGGCGGCTTCGGGGCGGCGGCCTTAAGTTGCCGCCCCTCCGGCCGGGGAATTGGGGGAAAGTGCGCTGGGGATGGGTGGGGGTGGGGTGGGCTGTGCGGGGGTGGGCTGGGCGGGG
>JAIRZX010000478.1 GCA_031267005.1 Deltaproteobacteria bacterium | reverse complement strand
GCCGCCTCCAGGGCCCCAGGCGGGCCCCTCCCAGGTTCCCGGCGGGCCGCCTCCAGGGCCCCAGGCGGGCCGCCTCCAGGGCCCCAGGCGGGCCGCTCCAAGGTTCCCAGGCAGGCCGCTCCAAGGATACCGGCGGGCACAGGCTTCTGCCGTTACGGGCGACATTGCGAGAAGGAGGCGCGCGTCCCTTAAGGCCGACGCGCGGGGGCTCTGGCAAGGGTGAACCCCGGCCAAATAGACGCAAATGCGCTTAATATAATCAAACATATGATTTTTTTTGCCTTGAGATCAGCTGAATTTTCAGCTAAGATTTACATTCGGTCCTGCCGGGACCTGCGGGTGCCCGGCGCGACCGCGCCCCGGCGGCGGGCGCCCAGCGGGCCGCCCCGGCCCCGGTCGGCCAAACGTCGGCCGCACGCCGGCCCCCCCGGAGGGGGCCGCACACCGGAGAAACGATGTCCAACGCCCCAGCCGACATTGTGGAGCTCTTCCGCAAGAGGACGCGCTCCCCCCTGAGGCCCCGCTCCAGCGACCTCATACAGGCCATCTTCCCCATGTTCCGCAAGGCGAGCCCCCAGTCCGGGGCGCTCATACTGGGGGAGTGCGAGCAGTGGGGGCGCCACATCTTCGTCATAGCCCAGCAGAAGCCCAAGCCCGAGAACCTCCGCACCAAGGAGGACCTTGCCAAGCTCAACCACGGGATGCTCACGGCCGACGACCACTCCAGGATCATGAGGTTCCTGAAGTCCGCGAACGACGTCCGCCTGGACGGGGGCCCGGCTTCCATAGTCACCCTGATAGACACATACGGCGCGGACATCTCCATGGAGTCGGCCAAGTACTACCAGGCCTTCTTCATCGCCCACCTCATCCGGGACTTCCTCACCATCCCCGTGCCCACCGTCTCGGCCATAATCGGGGAGGGGGGCTCGGGCGGCGCGCTTGCCATCCAGATGACGGACCGCAGGGCCCAGTTCGACGACGCCCTTTACGCCACCGCCCCCCCGGAGAGCCTGGCCGCCATAATCTTCCGGGACTCCACCAAGGTCAAGGAGGCCCTGGAGATCTCCAAGCCCACGGCGGGGGAGCTTCGCGCGCTGGGCATCGTGGACGAGGTCCTCCCGTCCCCCAAGTCCGTCTCCGACGTCCAGGGCTACGCGAAGCCACTGGGGGCCTACCTCGAGCGGCACGTGAAGGACCTGGCCCGCCGGAAGCCCGAGGCCCTCCTGAGGGCCCGCCGCACCCGCTCCAAGGCGTTCGGCGTGCACGCGGCGGACGGGGCCAAGAAGGCCCGGTCCTGGGCCTCGTTTTTCCGCCTGACCCCGCTGCGGCGCTGGGCCCACGAGGCGCCGAGGGACATAAAGACCTTCTCGCTCCCCGGCCACGAGCTCCAGCCCTCCGCCGACTGGGGGGTAGAGTCCGACCCCGCCGCCTCCCCCGGCCCGGACAAGTACGTGAAGTGCGGCGACATGAACCTCAAGGCCGGCTCCAGCGAGCGGGGCTGCGGGGCGGTGATACCCCTTTCTGCCTTCCTGGCCAACCACTACGTCTGCCCCAGCTGCGGCCACTCCAGGGTCATGGGCGCCATGGGGTGGATAAGCTGCCTGTGCGACCAGGACAGCTTCAAGGAACTCAACCGCGACCTCACCGTGCACCACCTCCTGCACCCGAGCCTCCTCACCCAGGAGTACGCCGACTTCATAGCCAAGCAGGACCAGCGGAGCAGTTTCCACGAGGCGCTGGTGACCGGCGAGGCCACGGTCTTCGGGGTACCGGTGGCCCTGGCCGTCTGCGACTTCTACTTCGCCGGCGGGACCATGGGCGTGGTCTTCGGCGAGAAGTTCTTCCGCCTGGCCGAGTACGCGATCTCCAAGCAGCTCCCCGTGGTCAGCCTCTGCTGCTCCGGCGGCGCCAGGGTGCTCGAGGGCACCCCCGCGCTCATGCAGATGGCGAAGGTCGTGAATTCCGTTACCAGGCTCAAGCACGACGGGCTGCCCTTCATTTCGGTCCTGGGCGACCCCTCCACGGGCGGCGCGATTGCCAGCTACGCGGCCTTGGGCGACGTCATCCTGGCCGAGCCCCAGGCGCTCGTGATCTTCACCGGCCCCAGGGTCATGGAGGCCCGGGGCTTCCCCGTAAACGAGCAGGACGTGCGGGCGGCGGCGCTGTGCGCCTCCTCCGTGCAGTGCTACGAGGACATGGACTTCTTCGGCCCCATCCGCGGCATCCACGAGGTGGCCCCCCGCAAGGACCTGAAACGGAGCATATTCAAGTACCTGGAGTTCTACCGGAACTCCCAGCCGGCCCACAACCGCTACTGGGCCCACGAATAGCGCCCGGGGCCAGTACTGGGCCCGCGAATAGCGCCCGGGGCCAGGCGCGTTAAGCGTTGGCCGATGGCCGGGCGGGCGGCAGACCCGACGGGCGACGCTTCCGGGCGGCGGGGGCCAGGTTCAGGGAGGCCGGGGGATGTCAGGCAAATGTTAGAGGACGACGGACGGCTGACGGATTCCGTCCGCCCGCGCACGCTGGGCGAGTTCATAGGCCAGGAGGACCTGAAGGGCCAGCTCGAGATATTCCTCGCCGCCGCCCGCAACCGCGGGGAGTCCCTGGACCACGTGATACTCCACGGCCAGGCCGGGCTGGGCAAGACCACGCTCGCCAACATCCTGAGCGTCGAGATGGGGGCCGGCATCAAGAGCACCGCCGGGCCGGTCATCATGAGGCCGGGGGACCTCGCCGGTCTCCTGACCAACCTGGACCCTGGCGACGTGCTCTTCATAGACGAGATCCACCGCCTGCCCCCGCAGGTGGAGGAGATCCTCTACCCGGCCATGGAGGAGTTCCGCCTGGACGTGATGGTGGGCCAGGGCCCGGGCTCGCGCTCGGTGCGCCTGGAACTCCCGCGCTTCACCCTGGTGGGGGCCACGACCAGGGTGGGGATGCTCACCTCCCCCCTGCGCGACCGCTTCGGGATACAGCTGAAGCTCGACTACTACGGGGCGCCCGAACTCAAGTCCATCGTGGCCAGGGCCGCTGGCCTCTTAAACGTCCCCTTGACCGACGGCGGGGCGATGGAGATAGCCCGCCGCTCCCGGGGCACCCCCAGGCTCGCCGGAAACCACCTGAACCGCGCCCGGGACTACGCCGAGGTCAAGGGCGCGGGCACGGTCGACCGCGAGGCCGCGGACGGGGCCCTCACGCTCCTGGGCATCGACGGGATGGGCTTAAACCGAATCGACATCAGGCTCCTCAAATCCCTGTGCCGGGACTTCGGGGGGGGGCCGGTGGGCCTCGAGGCCCTGGCCGCGACCCTGGGGGAGAGTTCGGAAACCCTCGCTGAGGTCTACGAGCCCTACCTGGTCCAGGAGGGCTTCGTGACGCGCACCCGGAGGGGGCGCCTGGCCACACTGAAAGCTTGGGGCCACCTGGGCCTGACGCCGCCAGCTCCGCCCGCGTAGGGATTCCGCGCCCGCCGCCGGCCGCCCCGGGGGACGGGGCCCGCCCTGCCGGAGGCGGGGGCGCGGATCTCCGTCCGCTTCAGGCGCGTTCCGGGCGGGCCATGCCTTGCCCGCTCCCGGGGCGCCTGGCGGCTTGCCAGAAAGGAACGCCGGGGGAGCGCCGAGGGATGGGGTTGGGTTGCGTCCGCTGGGCCCGCCGGGCACAGAACGAAGAAGCCGTAGTTGCGAGCCTGACGGGAAAGCCGTAGTTGCAAGCCGGACGGGGAAGCCGGGCAGCCGGGCCGGCGAGACTGACGGGGAAGCCGGGCCGGCGAGACTGACGGGGAAGCCGGGTTGCCGAGCCGGACGGGGAAGCAGGGCCGGCGAGACTGACGGGGGAGCCGGGCTGCCGAGCCGGACGGGGAAGCCGGGCTGCCGAGCCGGACGGGGAAGCCTGGCTGCCGAGCCGGACGGGGAAGCCGGACCGGGAAGCGCCCGGAGGGTTAGGCCCGGCGCCTGGCAAGTCCGGCCGGCCTTTGGGCGGTTTTGCCCGCAGCGTCCCCGCGCTCGCGCCCGAAAGCCCCCGCCCTGGGCCTTTGGCCCCTCCCCCGCCGGGGGGAAGGCGGCCCCTCCCGTAAAGCCCGCGCGCCCGGCCGACATTTCGCCCTGCCGCCAGTTCAGGGGTAGCGGCGGATGAAACTCCCATGCCAGAGCCCTGACTCCAAAATAATTCAGGGGATTTCAAAAATAAATTCTTGCAGAATTGAAATTTTCTTGTCATCTGAATCGGAAATAGTTGATATAATTATCCATTATAATCTCAACTTATCAATCATTGGTCTAATAAGTTTCAATGTGGTATTTTATAGTGCTTTTGCCGTAAGGCATGGGTTATAACTGCCCATTGCAAATCCGAATTCTACCTTTATAATGATTACATGTAATCGTTCACCCCCCCCCGCCCGGCAGCCTCGCCCCCCGCCCGGCCGCCGCGTAGCGGACTTCCGAGCACTGTTCGGCGTACTCCGTGCACCGCAACCAGGAGCATATTCCCGAGGGCGGCAAG
>JAIRZX010000464.1 GCA_031267005.1 Deltaproteobacteria bacterium | reverse complement strand
TGCTCCCAAATATCTGCCACCCCGGTAGGAGGTTGGGACCCTCAAGATGGGAGAGGAATATGCGTTGGGCTTGGGGCTGATTTCACACAAAAGGTCCATTTTGTTAAACTTGGGCCGGGCCATCGCTCGCCCCGCGAAGGCGGGGCGGGAGGAGACGGAAGCTAAACCAACGGGTTCCGGTCCACCGGCGCGATGGACGGGCGGTTCCGCTTGAACGTGATCGTGCCGCCGGCGAAGTCCTGGGGAAGCTTGGGCCCGATGCCGTTCAGGAGGTCCTCCACGAGCAGGATCTGTATCTTCGGAACGGGGAGGGATCTGTTGCCGGGGGGCATGTACAGCCCTGCCGCCGCCGCCTCGGCGAGCATGGCTTTCGTAGGGTCGGCGAGCGTTATGAAGAGGCCCAGGGCAGCTCCCTCGCGCTCGATCGTGCCTCTGAAGTCGCGGATCATCGAGGGGGAGACGTTCGCGCCTCCCTTCACGGAGACGAGTATCTTCTTGCGCTTCGCCTTGGGTCCCTCGTCGTTGAAAAGCATCAGGCCGTCGACTCCCTTGTCGGCGCCCTTCCTGGCCACGCCGCCGGCGGGGCGGGCGCGGACAAGGGAGCAGGCCCAGAACTGGAACTGGAACTTGTCGCGTTCGGCGAGGTCGCGGGCGGCGGCGATGTCCTTCGGAGTGCCGACGGTCACCCAACTCAGCCCCTTATGCCTGAAACCGTCCTCCAGGCGCTTCTCGACCAGGGCTATGGCGAGGTGGGTCACGTCGATGCCTATCCACTGCCTGCCGAGCTTCTCCGCGGCCTCGACGGCGGTTCCGCACCCGCAGAAGGGGTCGAGGACGAGGTCGCCCGGGTTGGAACTGGCGGAGACGAACCGCTCAAGGAGGGCCAGGGGTTTTTGGGTCGGGTAGCCCAGGCGCTCGGCGGCGCGGGCGTTGACGGGCGGGATGTCCGCAATGACGTCCTGGGGAGCCAAGCCGGGCGTCTCGTCAAGGTAGCGTTTGATCCGCGGAAGCCCGCCTTCCTTTACCGGCCAGTAAATTCGACCGATCGAGTCCAAATAGTCCAGCGCCTCCTGGGTGTTCTCGGGTATTTCAGGATCATTTAAGAAGGTGCGCCTGATTGCCCAGTGGCAACCTTTGTCCGAAGGATCGATCCCACGCCAAGGCTTGCCGGACGGCCCGTCCGTCACGACGCCCGCGGCTGTCAGATCGCCTGCTTGGAACCGCCTCCCGTCCTTGTCTGCCGAGCTGTATTTCTTCTTGAGGTATTCCTCGTCGTGTCTGAAAGCGACCTCGTTCCACGTGAATTCGTCCGACTTGGTGTAAAACAGGACGTCGTCGTGGACGGCCCCCCACTTCTTAGCCTTGCTGTGGGCGGAAGTCCGCTTCCAAACAATGTCGTTGCGGAAGTTACCCCGTCCGAACACGGCGTCCATCACCGTCTTGAGGTAATGGGACGCCGTCGGGTCGCAGTGGAGGTAAATTGAACCTGTGGGCTTGAGGACGCGCCTGAGCTCCAGGAGGCGGGCGGCCATCATCACGCAGTACGGGGCGATGCCCGCCTCGCCTTCCATAGTTTTGAAAGCGGCGAGGAGTTCGTAGAGGGGCGGCGGCCCTTCGTCGGCGATAAGGCTTAACTCCTTTTCGGTGTCGTTGTTCCATGACCACGTGTCGTTGAACGCTGTCACCTGCGCCTCGGCTTCCAAGTAGACGTTGTAGAGACGTTTAGAGTTGAAGGGGGGGTCCAGGTAGACAAGGTCCACCGACTCGTCCTTAACATGCTCGCGGAGCGCCTGGAGGTTGTCTGAGTAATGGAGGCGGCGGATAAAATCAGACATTGGGGACCTCAAAACGAATTGAAAAACACGCAGACGCCGGAAATCTAACATGCACACTCAACTTTATACAACACCGAAATCGATCTTACAACGGATCTTCTAAATCCGGAGCTGTAAACTCAAAATACTATACTTGTATATTTAATAATTTATTTTATACGTATACGTACTAATTCTCCTGTCTATAAGAACCAATCCCAGGCTCCGGATCCCTGCTCCTTGTGACGGCAAGCGGGCGGTTTCTCCTTTACGGGGCTTACTCCTCAACCGCGACGTTCTCGTCCCTGGGCAGAGACGTTATGGTTGAATCGGACGCCTGTCTTTGCCTGGCTCTCCAGATTTCGCGGTTCCTTCCTCCCCCATGCCCGAAGACCGGCCCCCCCTGGCTTCCGACTCAAAGGCTTGGGCGGCGGACCGCGTCGTCTTGATGTCCGTCCGCAACGATCCTTGGCCCTCCGACCGGGATCTTTCGCACCGGCTCCAGGGATTACCTCGCGAATGAAGTTTATTCGCCATAGTTTTTTTTGTTAAATTTTACCGAAACTGTATTCATATCCAAGAGACACGTTCTGCTTCCCCGGGCGAGGACTTTACCCGTCCGCAGGCAACGGCTTTCCGCAACCCTCCAAAGGCTTTCCCGACCCCGGCCGCGGCTTCCGCCTCGAACAGGGACGGCAGGGCCGGATACGGAAACACGGGAAGCCCGTGCCGGGCGGGCAGTCAGCCGAGGGAGGCCTGGTAGCGGAGCCCCTCCACGAACCTGTCCGCGTAGTAGGTCCAGTTCGGAAGGACGAGCCCGAAGGTCTCCTCGGCCTTCCCGGTGGACAGGAGCGAGTTCAGCGGCCTCGCGGCGGGCCTGGAGGCGTCCGGGACGTCGCGGGGCGTTATGGCCCCGGGCTTCAGCTTAAGCTCCAGCCCCAGCTCCAGCGCCTTCGAAACCACGCGGCGGCTGAACTCCAGCCAGGTGGCCTCCCCGGAGGAGACCAGGTGGTACAGGCCCCATGCGGCGGGCCCGAGGCCCATGACTCCCCTCAGGGCCAAGAGGGTCGCTGCGGAAAGCAACTCCGTCGAGGTGGGCGCCCCCCTCTGGGTGCAGTCCATCTCCAGCGACTCCCTGGCCTTCGCGAGGTTGTAGACGGTGCGGGGGAAGCAGACCCCGGTCTGGGAGAACACCCATGAAGTCCTGAAGATGACGTGCCTGGGGCAGGCGGCCGCCACCAGCCGGTCCCCCGCGAGCTTGGTGCGGCCGTAGGCGTTGAGCGGCGCCGGCTCGTCCTCCTCCGTGTAGGGGCCGGACTTCATCCCGTCGTAGACGTAGTCGGTCGAGTAGTGTATGAAGGCGGCCCCGTGCCTCTCGGCCAAGGCCGCCAGAAGGCCGGCGGCCTCGGCGTTCACCCGGTAGGCGACGTCTTCCTCGGATTCGGCCCTGTCCACGGCGGTGTCCGCCGCGGCGTTCACCACGGCCTTGAGCTTCGGGAACTCGACGCGCTTAAGCTTCTCGGCCAGATTCGGATCCGCGAGGTCCATGTTGTCGAGCGTCCAGCGCGAAAGGTTGCCCAGAAGCCCCAGAGACGCGGAAAGCTCGCGGCCCAGCTGGCCGTCGGCGCCTACGAGAAGAATCAATTGCGAGCCCCCTTTGCTTGCGGCGTCGTGCGTGAAGGACCGGAAGGCCCGCCGGTTACGGCCGGCGCCGCGGCACCCGCCCTTATCGGCCTCGCGGAGCCTCCCGCCCTTGACGGCGGCGGCTTACTCGGCTGGCTTGGGGCCCTTAAGCCTTTTCCGAACTTGTCGGCCTAAGCGGCCTAAATGGCTTAGGGCTTTAGGGCCTGAGGTCCTAAAGGGCTCAGGGTCTGAGGGGCCTGCCGGCGGTCCCGGCGAAGTTTACGCGAAAGCCCGTCGCGGCTCCAACGGGAGGAGATAAGGGATGGAGGAAGCGGGCCCGGGCCGCGGGGCGGGCGGAGGCCGCTTCCTCAAGCGCTCTTCCTGGCTGGCGCGCGGGCCGCCAAGTCCTTGAGGACCCTGGCGGCGCACTCCAGCCCGTCGTTTATCGCCCGCACGACCAAAGACGGCCCGCGCGCGGCGTCGCCGGCCACGTAGATCCGCATCTCCGGCCCGCCTCCCCGCAGAGCGGCGTCCAGGCCGTCCGGCATCAGGGGGGTCTCCTCCGGCCCGGTGAAGCCCATGGCCAGCAAGACGAGATCGGCCTTGACCGTGAACTCCGATCCGGGCTTGGGGACCGGGCGGGGCGGCGAGCCCGGCCCCGCCCAGCTCACCTCGCGGCACTTGACCGCGCCCACCTTCGACGGGGCGCCTTCGGAGGGCGCGAACTCCAGCGAGTCGATGTTCCAGCGGCGGCGGCACCCCTCCTCGTGGCTGGACGAGGTGCGCAGTATCCTGGGCCACTGGGGCCAGGGGTTTGCGGGGGAGCGCACGGCGGGCGGCTCGGGCATGATCTCGAACTGGGATACCTCGGAGGCGCCCTGGCGGTTGGCCGTGCCAACGCAGTCGCTCCCGGTGTCGCCGCCGCCTATGACCAGGACCTTCTTGCCCGCCGCCGAGAAGCCCGGGGGAAGGGAGGGGATCTCGCCGGAGTTCAGGCGGTTCTGGGCGGAAAGGTAATCGACGGCGAAAAGCACCCCGCCCAGATCGCGGCCGGGCACGGGGAGATCGCGCTTCCTTCGGGCCCCGGCGGCTATGACCAGCGCGTCGTAACGGTCGTCGATGAGCCTTCCGGACACGTCCACGCCGGCCTCCACGTTCATGCGGAAACGTACCCCCTCGGCCTCCATCAGGGCGACGCGGCGGTCTATCACCTTCTTGTCGAGCTTGAAGTCGGGGATGCCGTAACGGAGGAATCCCCCCGGCCTGCGGTCGCGCTCGTAGACGGTCGCCGCTACGCCAGCGCGGTTGAGCCTGAAGGCGGCGGCCAGCCCGGCCGGGCCGGACCCGGCCACGGCGACCTTGAAGCCAGTCCTCCTCAGGGGCGGGAGGGGCCTGATCCAGCCGTTCTCGAAGCCGCGCTCGGAGACCTCGTACTCCGCGAGCCTCGCGGGCACGGCCAGGCCGTTCAAGCCCTGGACGCAGGAACCCTCGCAGAGCGCGGGGCAGACCCTCGCCGTGAACTCCGGGAAGGGGCTGGTCTCCAGGAGCTTGTAGAGGGCGGACTCCCAGCGCCCGTGCAGGGCCTCGACGTTTATCTCCGGGACCACGTTATGGAGCGGGCAGCCCATGGCGTGGCAGAAGGGTATGCCGCAGTCCTGGCACCTTTTGAGTTCCTCGGAGAGGAAGCCCCGGCTGGGCCTTAACTCCACCGGGCGGTAGTCCTTGATTCTCTCTGCTATCGGCCTGTATTCGCTCATCGTTTCTCCGCTCCGTGCCGTCCGTCCTGAGGCTCCGTCCTTACGCCGTCCGCTCCGTGCCGTCCGAGGCGCCGTCCGTCCGCCGTCCGCTCCATGCCGTCAGGTCCTGAGGCTCAGTCCGTCCGCCGTCCGCTGCGCGCCGTCCGTCCGGGGCTCCGAGCACCCGGAAACTGCCGCGTCCTTCCGCCTTTGGCCCGTACGCCTTGAGTCCCGTCCGAGGGACGGGTACGGCCCGCCCGCGAGGGGCCGCCCCCGCCGCCGCGCCCGCTTCCGCTCCGGCGGCCGCCCGGGCCTGCCGGTGGGGGATCCGGCGAGAAATCCCTGCGGCCCCGCCCGGGTCAACTCCTCACCTGGCGGCCCGCGGCCCCGGCGCCCCGGACGCGGACGGCAGGGCCATGGCCACGGCGGCGTTCGCGGGATCGTCCTCCGGGAAGATGAACTTCCGGCGCTCCAGCACTATGCCCTTGCGGTACTCCAGGGGGAACACCTTCACGAAGCGGTCGCGGTCCCTGGGCCAGGCCTCCAGGATGTTCCCGGCGGCGTCGCTCCCGGTGTAGAGGAGGTGCCTGCGCATCATGGCCAGGAGCTCCTGCTCGTCCTCGCCGTCCAGCAGGTCCAGATCCACCATCTCGTGGTTCACGCTCACGTCGAAGTAGCCGTCCTGATCGAGCACGAAGGCGAGCCCGCCGCTCATGCCGGCCCCGAAATTAACGCCGACGGGGCCCAGCACGACCACTCGGCCGCCGGTCATGTACTCGCAGCCGTGGTCGCCTATGCCCTCCACCACCGCGAGGGCGCCGCTGTTGCGCACGGCGAAGCGCTCGCCCGCGAGCCCCCTCATGTAGAGCTCGCCCGTCACCGCCCCGTAGAGGGTGACGTTCCCGGCGACGGTGTTCCGGGACGGCACGAAAGAGGGGTGCATGTCGTCGGGCGGCCTTACGATGAGCTTCCCGCCGGAAAGGCCCTTGCCGACGTAGTCGTTCGCCTCCCCGCGGATCTCCAGCGTGAGGCCCCTGGCGGCGAAGGCCCCGAAGCTCTGGCCCGCGGTGCCGGTCAGCCTCACGCGCAGCGTGTCGGGCGGGAGCCCTTCGTGGGCGTAGCGGCGCACGATCCGCGAGCTGATCTTGGCTCCTACGGTGCGGTCGGTGTTGCGCACCGCAACGTCCACCTCTATCGGTTCCCCGGACTCTATGTTGGGGCCGAGGCGCGCCAGGAGGCGGTCGTCCAGGGTGTCCCGGTCGCGGCTGTCGTGGTAGCCCGTGAACCTCCGCTCGCCCTCCGGGGGCAGGTGCAGGAGGGCGGCGTAGTCGAGCCCGCGGCCCTTGAAGGCGGGCGCGTCGCGCTTTGGCTCCAGCCTGTCGCAGCGTCCGGTCATCTCGGCCAGGGTCCTGAAGCCCAGGTACGCCATGTGCTCCCTGAGCTCGCGGGCGACGAACCCGAAGAAGTTCTTCACGTGCTCCGGCGTGCCCTTGAAGCGGGCGCGGAGCCTCGGGTCCTGGGTGGCTACGCCCACCGGGCAGCCGTTGGTGTGGCACTTGCGCATCATGAGGCAGCCCATGGAGACGAGAACGGCCGTTGCGAACCCGAACTCGTCCGCTCCCAGCAGGGCGCCCACCGCCACGTCGCGGCCGGTCTTCAGCTGGCCGTCCACCTGAAGCCGCACACGGGCCCGCAGGTGGTTCTTGACCAGGGTCTGCTGGGTCTCCGCGAGGCCCACCTCCCAAGGGGAGCCGGCGTGCCTTATGCTCGAGAGCGGCGACGCACCCGTGCCCCCGTCGAAGCCCGAGATGAGGATGGACTCCGCGAGCCCCTTGGCCACCCCCGCGGCTATCGTGCCGACGCCCACCTCGCTTACGAGCTTCACGCAGACCGTGGCCTCGTCGGCGGCCTGGTGGAGATCGTAGATGAGCTGGGCGATGTCCTCGATGCTGTAAATGTCGTGGTGCGGCGGCGGCGAGATGAGGGTGACCCCCGGCGTGGAATGCCGCACCCTCGCAATCTCGGTGTCCACTTTGTGGCCGGGGAGCTGGCCGCCCTCGCCGGGCTTGGCGCCCTGGGCTATCTTTATCTGGAGCTCCTTGGCGTGGTTCAGGTACTCCAGCGTCACCCCGAAGCGGCCCGAGGCCACCTGCTTCACGGCCGAGACCGTGGAAAGGCCGTCGGGCCTGGGCGCGTAGCGGGCCGGATCCTCGCCGCCCTCCCCGGAGTTGCTCCTGGCGCCCAGGGAGTTCATGGCGATGGCCATGGTCTCGTGGGCTTCCTTGGATAGCGACCCGAAGGACATGGCGCCGGTGGCGAACCTCTTGACTATCTCCTCCTCGGGCTCCACCTCGTCCAACGGCACGCGCGGCTCGCCGGGCTTGAAACCCAGGAGCCCCCTCAGGGTGAAGGCCTTCCCGTCCTGCTCGTTTATGAGCGCCGCGTATTTCCTGTAGGTCTCGTAGCTCCCGCCGCGCACGGCCTCCTGGAGGAGGGTGACGCTATCGGCGGTCCAGAGGTGCCTCACGCCCTGGTTCCTCAGCCGGTACGCCCCGCCTTCGGCGAGGGGCCTTACCGGCCTTCCGAAACTGACCGCCGGGCCGTCGGGTGCTCCGCCGCCGGGGCCGGGACCGGCCGCCCCCAAACGCTCGCCGCCGCGGCTCCCGCCGAAAACTTTCCCGCTGCGCTCCCCGGCCCCGAAGCGGGCGGCGCCCGCGCTCCCGGCGTCCGCGTTAGCGCCGTCCGCGTTCGCGGCGCCCGCGGAGTTCGCGCCCGCGTTAGCGGAACACGCTTTCGCCCCGTCCTCGACGGCGCGTCCGGCGTGAAATCCCCGCCCGCAAGCGCCGTCCCCGAGCCCGACGGACGGGAAGAGGGAACTCTCGGCGGGGGGCGCGGCCGAGGCGGCCGCCATGTCCGCCTTCCCTGAAACGACGTAGGGGTGGTGGTCCCACGCGCCCTGGAGCCTGTCCACTATGGAGCGCTCGAAGTCGGCGGCTTCCAGCCCGCCAACGCGGCTGGGAATGCCCGGGAAGAAATTTTCCATAACGCCCGGACCCAGTCCCACGGCCTCGAAGATCTGAGCACCGCGGTATCCGCGTAACGTGGATATACCCATCTTGCTCATAATCTTCAAAAGCCCTTTGCGCAGGGCCTTAACGTAGTTCTCGACCGCGGCCGCCGCGCCCATGGGGGCGGCCAAGGCGTCCCTGCCCGCCAGCTCCGCCACGGTCTCGTAGGCCAGGTACGGGTTCACGGCCGACGCCCCCAGCGAGAGGAGCATCGCCATATGGCTCACCTCCCAGGCGTCGCCGCACTCGCAGACTACCCCGGTCGAGACCCTCCTTCCGTCGGCTATGAGCTTCTGGTTGACCGCCGCCACGGCCAGAAGGGAGGGGACGGGCAGGAGCACCGGCTGCCTGGAAGGGTCGGGCGCGTCCGCCGGGTCTCCCGCGCCCGCGCCAGGCGCGGGCTTGCCGGCCGCCCGGTCGGACACTATTATGATCCTCGCCCCGGCGGCGGCGGCGTCCGAGGCCTTGCGGGCTATGTCGGAGAGCGCCGCCAGGAGCGCCGAGCCCGGATCGTCCGAACCCCGCGGCGGGGAGAAGGCCGCGTCGAGCACCTCGGCGTGGAAGTCGTCGTAGCGCAGGTCTTTTTCCAGCCGGGCCAGGTCGCTGTTGGAAAGGAACGGGTGCGCGAGCTTCACGAGCCTGGCCTGGCGCGGCTCCTCGGCCAGGATGTTGGGGTCGTAGCCCATGAAGGTCATGAGGCTCATCACCAGCTCTTCCCTTATCGGATCGATGGGGGGGTTGGTGACCTGCGCGAACTGCTGGCGGAAGAAGCTGAAAAGGGAGCCGGGCCTGTCGTCCAGTACGGCCAGCGGCACGTCCGCGCCCATGCTGCCCACGGGCTCCTGGCCGGTGGAGGCCATGGGGCTCAGCACCACCTCGGTGTCGTCCCTGGTCATGCCGAAGATATGCTGTCGGAAGCGCAGATCCTCCAGGCTCAGCTTGAAGTCGGCGGACACCGAGAAGAAGCCGGGGATGTCCAGGCGGTTGCGCTCCACCCAGCGGCGGTACGGCTTGGCCCGGGCCAGGATGGACTTTATCTCGGTGTTCTTGAGGAGCCTCCCCGAGCCCGCCTCGGCCAGGATCATCTGCCCGGGCCTGAGCGATCCCTTTTCGACCACGCGGCCCGGCTCGATCGGGAGCGAGCCCGCCTCGGAAGAGAAGACGAGGAGCCCCTCGTCGGTCAGGGTGTAGCGGGCGGGCCTCAGCCCGTTTCGGTCCAGCGCCGCCGCTACCTTCTTCCCGTCCGTCACGCACACCGCCGCCGGGCCGTCCCAGGGCTCCATCAGCCCGGCGTGGTACTCGAAGAAACCCCTCAGGTTGGAGCTCATGGGGTACTTCTTGCCCCAGGCCTGCGGGAGGAGCATCGCGAGCGAGTGCTCGAGCGACCTTCCCCCGCGCATCAGGAACTCCAGGGTGTTGTCCAGGCTCGCGGAGTCGGACGCGTCGGGCTCTATGAGCGGGAAGAGCTTCTTCACGTCGTCCCCGAAGAGGGGGGACGCCAGCTGGGGCTCGCGGGCGGTGAGCCAGGCCCGGTTGCCCCTTACCGTGTTTATCTCGCCGTTGTGGGCGAGCGCCCGGAAAGGCTGGGCAAGCCTCCAGGACGGGAAGGTGTTGGTGCTGTAGCGCTGGTGTATTACGGTGAGCGGGCTCTCGGCCAGGGGGTCCGCGAGCTCGGGGAAGAAGCCCTCCAGCTGGGCCGCGTACATCATGCCCTTGTAGACTATGGTCGAGCAGGAAAGGCTCGGCACGTAGAAGTCGTCGTGGTCTATGCCCGCGTCCCCGGCGGCCCTCTCCACGCACTTGCGGAGCACGTAAAGCCCGCGCTCCAGATCGCCCTCGTCCCTGAAGCCCTTGCCCGGGGCGTGGAAAAAGCCCTGCCAGACGTCCGGGCGGCGCTCGCGAGCGTAGCGGCCCACCTTGGAGGGATCCGTGGGGACGCGCCTCCAGGCGGCGGTGCGGAAGCCCAGGAGCCCCGCCTGGTTGTCCACTATCTCCCGGCAGCGCTCCCGGACTCCCGCGTCCAGCGGCATGAAGAACATGCCCACCCCGTAAGAGCCCGCCGGGGGAAGCTGCGGGCCCAGCTCGCGCCGGAACAGGGCGTCCGGTATGCGGAGTATTATCCCGGCCCCGTCCCCCGAGTCCGCGTCAGCCCCCGCGGCGCCGCGGTGGGTAAGGTTGGCCAGAAGCCTTAAGGACGACGAGACCACCTCGTGGTCGGAGCGGCCGTCAAGGCGGCACACGCAGCCGACCCCGCAGGAGCCGTGTTCGTATGCCGGGTCGTAAAGTCCAGATTTCTGCATTTTCAGCTCGGGATTCGCGGGATGCGCGGGGGGCGACGGCCGGGGGCCGGCCTCCCAGCGTTGGGGGGGAGCGTACGGGGCCCGGCCGCGCTCAAGCGCGCGGAAGGCGCGGCGAAAAGCCGCGCCTTCCCTGAAACGGTCGGGTTTCGTCACGGGCCTGCGAATATACCACAAAGGCACGGGAGCGGGTCAACACGGAAACGCCCCAGCGGGCGCCCGGAAGTTTCAAAAGGGGACGCCTCTCCCGCGGCGGGCGCCGTGAGGGACGGCGGGCTCCCCCCCTCCGGCCGGCGGCCGCGGGATCTTGGGGGCGGGCGCCGGGGTAAGGCGCCTGGGGACGCCGGTCCGGGAGGGGGCCTGACGGCGCCCGGAAAGCCGCAGGGGTGCTTCGGCCCCGGAGGGGGCCGTGAAAGCCCCCTGGGCGCGTGGGGGCCATGGGCCGCGCCGCCCGGGCCGGCGGGGGCCGGCCCGGGCTTCGGGGGCGCGGGGGTGGTCCGGGCTGGCGCCCGGACCCGGACACGGGGGGGGGGCGCCCCTCCGGGGGGCACCCCCCGCCTTCGGGGCCGGCGGGACGGGCTACTGCCAGAGGAGTTCCCAGTACTTCGGGAGCGGCCAGCGGTTGTCGTCCACCAGGAGCTCTATGGCGTCCACTTGCCCGCGGATCTTGAGCATCAGGGGCAGGAGCACGTCCCGGACGGCCTTGGCGGCCGCCAGGGGCTCGTGGACGGCCTCGACCTGCTCGGCCTTGGCGTCCAGCTCGCCCAGGTCGCGGTAAAGCTCCCCGGAGAGCTTGGCGAGCCCGGAGGCGAGCCCGGAGGCCGCCTCGGTGGCGCCGCCTATGCCGGATCCCTTGAGCGAGCTAACCAGATCGGAGGCCTTCTTGAGCGAGTCCAGGGCCACGGGGAGGATCGCGGAGCGGCCCAGCTGGCGCACGAGCTTGCACTCCACCTGGCAGACCTTGATGTAGTTCTCCAGGAGTATGTCCTGGCGGGCCAAAAGCTCGCGCTCGGTCAGGACCCCGAAGCGCTGGTAGACGTCCTTCACCTCGGGGTCGGTGAAGTGCGCCATGGCCTCGACGGAGTCCTTGAGGTTCCAGAGCCCCCTCTTTCCGGCCTCCACCTCCCAGGAGGGGTCGTAGTTGTTGCCGTTGAAGACCACGGGCAGGTGCTTCTCGAAGAACTTCGGGAGCACCTTGCGGGCGGCCTTCACAGGGTCGGCCCCGCCCAGGGCGGCCTTCTCCAGCTCCGAGCAGATGTCGTCCAAAGCGCAGGCCACGGAGGCGTTCAGCGCGATGTTTGTGGGGGCAATGGACTGGGAACTCCCCACGGCCCGGAACTCGAACTTGTTGCCGGTGAAGGCGAAGGGGCTCGTGCGGTTGCGGTCGGTTATGTCGCTCGCGAGCGGGGCCATGGCCGAGACGCCGGGGGCCATGGCGCCCGAGCGCCAGCTCGCGGCGGCGTCGCCGCCCTCGCTGTAGGCCTTGATGACGTCGGTGAGCTGGTCGCCCAAAAAGACCGACAGGATGGCCGGCGGGGCTTCGTTCGCGCCGAGGCGGTGGTCGTTCCCGGCCCCGGTCACGCCGATGCGCATGGGGATGCTGTAGATGTGGACGGCGCGGAGCACCGCCGCGAGGAAGACCATGAAGCGGCTGTTGTTCCAGGGCTCGGGGCCGGGGTCGACCAGGTTGTTGCCGAGATCGTCGCACAGCGACCAGTTGTTGTGCTTGCCCGAGCCGTTGACCCCGGCGAAGGGCTTCTCGTGCAGCAGGCACGCCAGCCCGAACTCGGCCGCGGTGTCGCGGAGGATCTTCAGGACCAGCATGTTGTGGTCCACCGCGATGTTCACCTGCTCGTAGAGGGGGGCCAGCTCGAACTGCGCCGGGGCCACCTCGTTGTGGCGGGTGCGCGCCGGGATGCCCAGGGCCCAGAGCCTGTTTTCCACCTCGGCCATGAAGGCGAGCGAGCGGGGCTTGATGGCGCCGAAGTAATGGTCCTCCAGCTCCTGCCCCTTGGCCGCGGGGGCCCCGAAGACCGTGCGGCCCGCCATGATGAGATCGGGGCGCAGGCTGTAAAGCCTGCGGTCGACCAGGAAGTACTCCTGCTCCGGGCCGACCATGGCGCGGACCCTCTTGGGGGCCTCGTCGCCGAAGAACCTCAAGACCCTTATGGCCTGCCTGGAGACCGCCTCCTGGCTGCGCAGGAGCGGCGTCTTCGCGTCCAGGGCCTCGCCTGTGTGGGAGAGGAATATGGAAGGGACGTAGAGGGTGCGGCCGGAGCCGGACTTCAGGAGGAAGGCCGGGCTCGTGGGGTCCCAGGCCGTATAGCCCCGGGCCTCGAAGGTGCTCCTGATGCCCCCGGAGGGGAAGGAGGAGGCGTCGGGCTCGCCCTTGATGAGGAGCTTCCCCGAAAACTCGTTAATTATCTCCCCCTGCGGCGTCGGCGTGAGGAACGCGTCGTGCTTCTCCGCCGTAAGCCCCGTGAGCGGCTGGAACCAGTGGGTGAAGTGGGTGGCCCCGCGCTCGATGGCCCAGTCCTTCATGGCGCTCGCTATCACGTCCGCGTCCGAGGGGCTTATGGGGAAGTCGTTCTCGATGGTGGCCAGAAGCCTCTGGAAGACGCTCTTGGGGAGGCGCTGCCGCATGACGTTCAGGCTGAAGATGTCCCTTCCGAACAGTTCGGTCGGGGGCAGGCCGTCGCCCTCTGGGTAGGAGCCGTTCGTCTGGGCGATGAAGGCCTTCACGGAAACGCGGGGGATGCTCTTGGTCATGTCTGCTCCTTGGTTGGATGCCTTAGGAAACGCTTCCGCCCGCACGGGCGGGGGGGGAGGGGGGGCCGCGGCCCGGGCCGGGGGGCCGCGGCCGCGTCAGGCGGGTGCCGGGGTTCGGGGGGGGGCGGCCCTGGCGGGCCGCAACGGCCCCGGGGCGTTCCCGGAACGGCGGGAGGCCTTTTCTGGGTGCGGGGCCTGGAGGAAGCCCGGAGGCGGCGCCGGGGTAACCGGCAGACGTTAAGCGCTGGGGCTTCGGAGGCACAAGCTTTTGCAACAATTGTGCACAAGTCGGACATTTTTACAGGAGGCCGAAATGTCCAGCGATATCAATGGTTTAGCCAGGGATCAGGGAGTCGGGGTCTGCCTGGGGGGACGGAAACACTGACAAATATGTCGAAAACTGCTGGCCCTTTCCCACGCCGAAGGGGAAATCGCGGCAAAGCACGCCGCCGCCCCGCCGGAAAGGGCCGGGGCGCGACCCGGTGATTCTTTGACGCGGGCCGCGCCTCCCCGTCCCGTCCCGCCATGTCCCGTCACGTCACGTAATGTCCCCGCCCGGGGCAAGCTCGGAACTCAGGAAAGGGCCGGGGCTGAGGAAAAGTCCGGGGGAAGCGCCCGCGCCGTCTGGAAAAAAGGAAGGCCCCTGTTCCCGAAGCGGCGCCTGGAGCGTCGGGGGGGGGCCGGAGTCCCGGATAGCGCCGGGCGGATCATATGAGGGCGGCGGAGCGCCGAATGAGGGCGGCGGAGCGCCGAAACCTTACTTTTTAGAACAGATGGCGCCGTTTGGCAAGAGGCAAAAGCGACGCTTGCCCGTCAAGGCCGACGAATCCGCCCGCCTCCTCGGGTGAGGCGCAAGGATGCGGAATCCCCGCCTTCGTCCCTGCGGGTTCCGTCTGCCTGTTCCGGCGGCCGCCCGCGAAGTTAGCGGCCTGGGCGCCCAGCTCCAAGCTGGCTATCGAGGCTCTCCAGCCCGAAGTTCGGCGCCGGGGCCCCCCGCGCCGAATCGGGGAGCCTAAGGCGGCCCGCAGCGTCCTTCAGAAGCCGCCGTTCCCCGGGGGCCACGGGCGGACACGCTGGCCGAAACACCTAAAATTACGCCTTTTCCCCGTCGGGATGAATTTTTTATGTCTTTCGGATTGATTTTACCCATAACCCGGGGTAATAAAGTTGTTTGTGCCGGTCGGCCGCCCCACGCTTGCAAAACGAAGGCCACCGGCAAAGCCCCGGCCCGCGCGGGGCCGGGGAGGGCAGCCCCGCCCCCGGGAGCTTCCCCCCCCCGCCCCGATACGGTTTCCGCCGCCCCGGCGGCATGTGTTACCCTGATCCCCCCCGGGGCCCCCCTTCGCGGGCGCCCGCCCCGGGACGTCAGGAAATCGACCCAAGGACTTTCCATGGACAGCGCTTTACTGGAGCGATTCAAGACCCTTCTCCTGGAGCAGCGCGAGGAGATAATGAGCCACGCCGCCTCCACGGTAAACGACCTCCAAGCCCAGGCCGAGAACTTCCCTGACCCCTCGGACAGGGCCACCCTGGAGACGGACAGGAGCTTCACCCTCCGCCTCAGGGAGAGGGAGCGACACCTCCTGAACAAGATAGACGGCGCCCTGGAGCGCATCGCCAACGGGAGCTTCGGCATATGCGAGCACTGCGGAGACGATATATCCGTCGCCCGCCTGGAGGCGAGGCCCGTCTCCACCCTCTGCATCAGCTGCAAGACCGCCCAGGAGGAAATGGAGAACGCCAGCCGGGGCTAGCCGCGGGGCCGGGCAGGGCCGCGAGGCCCCCTTCCGGCCAGCCGCCGACCCCGAACCACCCCCGCCCCCAGCTGGCCGTCCCCCAAGGCGCTTAATGCAGCCCCCGCGTGGCTCCCACGCGGGCACGGGGCCAATCCGGGCTCCGCCGCAGGCCCTCCCCCGGGCCCGGGTCCCCCCCTCCCTCCCTGCCACGGGACCCTCCGACCGGGCCGGAGCGGGGCGTGGCGCCGGGCCCGGGCCGCCGGGCCGTTTCCGAATTGACACGGGGAGCCTTTTCCCTTATATTTAAAAGATCGCCGAGCCCTGGCTTGGGCGGGCGCCGACGAGCCGGGCCCCGAGACGGGCCCGTTTTTATCCCCGGGGGGGCTCCCCCCGATGAGTTCCAGCGAGGCTCCGTAACCATGAAGCGTACCTTCCAGCCACACAACGTCAGCAAGAAGAGAACCCACGGGTTCAGGGCCCGCATGAAGACCCCGGGCGGCCAGGCCGTCATCCGCCGCCGCCGGGCCAAGGGCCGCAAAAGACTGACCGTTTGACTTCCCCGCCCGGCCCTGGGGCCGGCTTCGGCCTGCCCAAGGCCTCGAGGCTCCTGAAGCGCCGGGAGTTCCTTAGGCTCAAGTCCGCCAGGCACGCCTCACGGGCCAACGTGAGCGACTTCATGGTCGTATGCGCCCCCAACGGGCTGGGCCGCAACCGCCTTGGCGTTACAGCCACCAAAAAGACCGGCTGCTCGGTGGTAAGGAGCCGCCTCAAGCGCGAGGCCAGGGAGTACTTCAGGCTCCGCAACCCCTGCTGGCCCCAGGGCCTGGACGTGCTGTTCGTGGCCCGACCGGGCAGCCGCCAGTGGCCTCCCCTACACGAACTCCACGGCGGGGACGCCGAAAAGAGGCTCGTGAAGGCCCTCCGCAGGTCCCTCGAGCTGGCCTCCCCCGGCCGTCCCCGGTAGGCCGCCGTGCCGCGCACCGCACGCCCCGGCACGCGCCGCGAGGCTCCACGCCTCCAGAACGGCGGGGGCCGCGTTCCCCCCGAAAGGCCGCAGGCCGCGCCCGAAGCCTCCCCAGGAGCCTTCCGCAGGCCTCCGCCGCCTTTTTTTTTGCCCGGAACCAGGGCCGGGCACGGGAGGCCCCCCCGCCCCGCGCGAAACCCGCCCTTCGCCCTCGGGGCGTTGGGAAGCCCGGACGCCGCCGCGCTCCTGGAACACTCGCCCGCCTCCCTCGCCCTGGCTTTCCCCGTCCGCTTCTACAGGTCCTTCATATCGCCCCTGACGCCGCCCCTTTGCCGTTTCACGCCCTCCTGCTCGGCCTACGCCCTTGAGGCGCTGAGAATCCACGGGTTCTGGAAGGGCTCGGCCCTGGCCGCGTGGAGGCTCCTCCGTTGCCAGCCCCTCTGCCGGGGGGGAAGCGACCCTGTCCCCCCGCCCTCCCCCGCCCGGAAGGCCGCCGCCCTCCGCGAGGCGGCCAGACGTAAGGCGAAGGCCCTACGCGAAAGCGAGCCCGCCTTCGCTCGGATCCGCGTCCCCGGCCCCCATTCCCGCCGGCCGGGCTGCGGGCCCCGCGCAGGGTCGGGCGCCCGGGAGGCCCCTTCCGCCGCCCGCCCGGTTCCCGGCCCGCGGGATCGCCGCCCGCCGGGCGCCGCGGACGCGTAGGCCCCCGGGCCGGCAGGTCCCGAAGGCGCGCAGGCCGCAAGGCCGCAAGGCCGGCTGG
>JAIRZX010000392.1 GCA_031267005.1 Deltaproteobacteria bacterium | reverse complement strand
GTCCCGGCCACCCCGCCGCATCCCGCGCCATTCCCCCCCAGTCCCGGCCTCCCCGGCGCATCCCTGTATTCCGAGACCTCCCGAACCACCGGCATTTTGCAGCGTCCTCGCATTTTAGTGTATATTTTTGTTGGCGTGCCCGGCTCCCCTCCCTTCGGCGGAAGCCGGGCTTCAGCCCTTTTCATGACCGCGAAAGCTCAGATCGCCTAGCCCCGGCGCGGCCCAAGGGCAAGCCCCGGCTTGGGCTCCGCGCGGAACCGCCCCCCTACCTAATTCCTCCCCGTCCGGCGCCCCTCCGGCGCAGAAAGGCATCCCCGTGACCGAGGGCAACCGCAATCCCGGCCCGGAGGCGCTCGTGGCGGGTGGTCTAGGCTACATTGGCCAGGCCGTCTGCGAGAGGCTCCTCGCGGGAGGATTCAGGGTCAATTGCCTGGACTCCCGGCTCCACGGCCAGTCGCCCTCGGAGGAACTGAGCGGGAACCCGTCCTTCAGGCTCATAGAAGGGGACCTCAGGGACTTCAGGCTGGCTGAGTCCCTGGTCCGCACCCCGGACGTCATAATCCTTTTGGCAGCGCTCGTGGGCGAGGCTGCCTGCGACCGGGACCCGGACGAGACCCTGGCAACGAACCTGCTGGCCCCCCTGGCCCTCTGGGAGGCAGCGCTTTACCGAGGGCGGGCTGAAAGGCTCCTCTTCGCGTCCACGGACTCCTGCTACGGCAAGCGCCCGGGCGAGACGCTCCGCGAAGGCTCGCCCTTGAAGCCGGTCTCCCTGTACGCGTCCTTGAAAGCGAGGATGGAGGAGAGGCTCCTCGCGGCCCCCCCCAACGCCTTCCCCAAGCCGTGCGTTTTGCGGCTCGCCACCGTCTACGGCCTGGCCCCCAGGATGCGCTTCGATCTGGCCGTGAACCTCCTCACCAGGGAAGCCGCCCTGAAAGGGAAGCTAACGGTCTTCTCCGGGGAGCAGTGGAGGCCGCTTTTGCATGTCCGGGACGCGGCTGAAGCCTTCTTCCTCGCCTCGACGGCCCCCCTGCGCTCTGTCGCGGGAGAGGTCTTCAACGTCGGCTCCAACGACCAGAACGTCCAATTCAAAGACCTGGGCGAGCTCATCGCCTCCCTCTGCCCCGGCTCGGAACTCGCCTTCGCCCCCGGTGAACCGGATCTGAGGGACTACCGGGTGGACTTCACCAAGATCCGCGAGATCCTGGGCTTCAAGGCGAAGACGAGCCTGGCAGAAGGCATCGCGGGCCTCCGCGACGCCTTAGCGGATGGCCGCTTCCCGGACCCGTACTCCAAGGCTTACCGGAACGCCTGAAGGAGTCGGCGCCTTCCGGATCCCTTGCCGGCCGGCTCCCGATCTTTCTCCCTGTCTCCCCCGTTATCGGGATTTAACCGATTGAGTTCCTTCCCTTGGCCTCCACGGGCCCAGGTCCCCGGCTCCCCGGCTCCCTGGCTCCCCGGCTCCCTGGCTCCCGGTCCCCGGCTACCTGACTCCCGGTTCCACGCATCCCCGACCACCGGTCCAGGCTCCCCGACCACCGATGCCCCGGTCCCAGATCCCCGGTTCCCTGGCTCCCGGTTCCACGCATCCCCGGCCCCCGGTCCAGTCTCCCCGACCACTGGTTCCCCGGTCCCTGGTCTCCGGCTCCCCGCCTCCCCGGTTCCCCGGCCACCGGTCCCAGGGATCCGGTTCCCCGGTTCCCTGGCTCCCCGACTCTCCGGCTCCTCTGCTCCGGAAAGCGGGCAAGGAGCCGGCTCGCCCCAAGGCTTCAAAGTCCGCCCGGGAGGACGGGGTCCAAGCCTTCATGCCGGAAAGTCCCGTAAACGCCCGAAACAGCTTGCCCCCCCCGGCAAGCCAAAGACGCCGGAAAGCCTCTGAAAGCTCGCAAAGGCCCCGGAAAACACCGGATAAACACCGGAAAAGCCCGATAGGCCCGGAAAGATTCCGGAAGATCCCTCGACGCCCGAAACGCCCTTCAAGGCCGAAAGGCCATTCAAGGCCCTACCGCCCTTCAGGCCCGAACGGCCCGAAAGCCTCCCGCTCTCCCTTTAGCCCCTTCCCCTCCGCAAGGACCCCCATGGCTGCCCGCCACTACGACGCGACACCGCCGCCCAAGGCCCTCTCGAGGTTCCTGCCCTTCGCCCCGCCCCTTTTGGGCGAGGACGAGCTCCTGGAACTCAAGGATACCCTGGACTCCGGGTGGATAACCCGGGGCCCCAGGTGCGAGCTCTTTGAAAGCCGCTGCAAGGAGCTGCTCAACGCCTCCGGGACCCTGGCTTTAAGCTCCTGCACGGCGGCGCTCCACCTGGGCCTCAAGGTTTTGGGGGTAGGGCCCGGGGACGCGGTCTTAACCACCCCGCTCACCTTCGTGTCGACGGCCCACGCCGTCATGTACACTGGGGCCAGGCCCGTTTTCTGCGACGTCGATCCGGCCGACGGCAACCTTTCGCCCGCGAGCGTGCGGGAACTTATGGAAAAAGGCTGCCGGGCGGGCGCGGAACGCTTGAGGGAGCACAAGGCCACGGGACTCTCGGTAAAATGCCTTCTCCCGGTCCATTACGGGGGTTTCCCGGCGGATCTCGCTGGTTTCCGCGAGGCCGCGGGCGAGTACGGCCTCCATATACTGGAAGACGCCGCCCACGCCTTCGCTGCGGAGTACGGGGGCTCCCCGGTGGGTTCCGCCGCCCTCCAGCGGCCGGCCGCTCCCGGCTTGAACGCCCTTTCGGCTTTCTCCTTCTACGCCACCAAGAACGTAGCCTGCGGGGAGGGGGGGCTCCTGACCGGCCCCGAGAGCCTGATCCGCAAGGCCGGGGTCCTGGCCGCCTACGGCATTACGGACGAGAGGAAGATCTGGGGCCGCTACGCCCCCAAGGGCACCTGGGCTTACGACGTCTCGGATCTGGGGTTCAAGAACAACTTCACGGACTTAGGCGCCGCGCTGGGCCTCGCCCAGCTCCGGAAGCTCCCCGAGATGCAGTCCCGCAGGAGGGCTTTCGCCGAGATCTGGCTGAGGACCCTCTCGGATCTGGACGGGGACTTGGTCACCCTCCCCAGGGAGGCCGAAGGCACGGTTTCCGCCTGGCACCTGTTCCCCTTGAGGCTCAAGCTTGACAGGCTCCGGATAGGCCGCGGCGAAGTGGCGGCGAAGCTGAAGGAGCTTAACGTCGGCACGAGCGTCATGTTCCAGCCGGTGCATCTCTTCAGCTACTACCGCAAGGCCTTAGGCCACGCCGAAGGCGACTTCCCCGAGGCCGAGGCCTTCTTCGAAAGCGAAATAAGCCTCCCCATGTCCCCCGCCAACCCGGTCCCCTTAGTCGAGGAAGCGGCGGAGTCCCTCCGCCGGCTCCTCATCTCGCAGGCTCGGTGAAACCCGTGACGGAACACTCCCCGCCCAAGAGCTGCCGGGACTACTTCATCGCCGACGGCCGCCACGTGGGCGACTACGAGGGCATGTACCGGGACTGCTCCGATCCTTGGCGCATCGAGGAGCTGGGAGTGCGCTTGGACATGAAAGCCGCGCTCCTGCTCCTTGAGTGTTCCCCGCCCACGGCCGGGGGCCCTGAAGGGGAGCTGAGGGTCCTGGACGCGGGGGCGGGGGCCGGGCTCTTCTCCCTGGCCCTCTTCGGATCGCTTCGGAAAAGCTTCCCGAAAGTGGAACTGACCCTTACCGACGTGTCGCCAACGGCGCTGTCGAAAGCCGCCGCCCGTTTCAGGGAGGCTTGCGCCCCCCCTCCCGCCGCGGTGCCCTACGACCTGAGGCTTCTCGCCGGTGGCCCGGCCGGCGGGGTCTGCCACGGGCCGGGACCGGGGAGCCTGCCCGCCATAAATCCCGGCCCTGCCGGGGGAGGGGCCGCCGCTTCAGTCCCGGGCCCCGGGCCGGCGCCGGGAAACGCCCGCTCCCGGGAGCCCGCCGCTCCCGGAGCTCCCGGAGCTCCCGGCTCTCCGGTTCCCTCCGGAACTCACGGCTCTCCGGTTCCCTCCGGAGCTCACGGGACTTCCCGGCCCTCCACAGTCCCCCTCTCTTCCGTTCCTTTCGGGCCGTCCTGCCCCTTCGCCCCCGGCGCCTTCGATCTGATAGCGCTTGCCCAGAGCCTCTGGGGAATCGTGTTGGAGATCAGCGGGGTGCTTAAGGGCTTCAAGCGGATGCTCGCCCGGGGGGGCACCCTCCTCGTGAGCCAGCACTTCCCCGGCAAGGACCGCCAGCGGTGGGGCCGCGAGGTGGCCGGCCCCGGGGATTTCTCCGGGATCCTGAGGGCCTCCGGCTTCGAACTGGTCTCCGAACTCGAGACGGACCGCGCGTCCAACCACCACTGGGGGGCAACGTGGCGCTCGATTTGATCCATACCCCAGTCTGCCGCTGGTGCGGCAAAGGGCCTTTGAACTTCAGGTTCACCTTCGACAGGTGCCTGGACAGGAAGAAGTCCCCCGCTTTGGAGACTTTCGTGATGGAGTGGTGCTCCGGTTGCGGGGCCTTCCAGGTGAACCCGCACCCGACCGCCGAACTCGCGAGGTCGTTTTTCTCCCGCCCGGAGCTCTACATCCAGGCCGAGGACCCGGACGGCCGGGAGGTGGACCCGGTCAGCCGCGCCGAGCAAAGGGAGCAGGAGTACCGCGGCTACGCGCGGGCGGCCTTGGGGCTCATGCCGGAGGGGGGGACCGTACTCGATCTCGGGGCGGGCACGGGACTGATGCTGTCCCTTTTCCCGGAGAGATACCGGAGGATCGCCGTGGAGCCCAACCCGGAGGCCGCATCCCGCGCGCGCTCCAGGGGCTTGGAGGTCTCTGAAACCTGGGCCGAGGATCTGGAAAAGCCCCCGGGGAAAATCGCCCTGGCCGTCTTCAACCAGTCGCTGGACCACTTCGTCCGCCCCGACGTGGTGCTGGGGAGGGTCTTGAACTGGATTCCGCCTGGCGGCATGGCGCTCGTGACCGGTCTCGTCAACCCCCGCTCCGTGGCGGCCAGGATCACCGGCCCCATGTTCCGGCTCTGGCACCCTTTCCACCAGGTCTACCCGCCCAGGGACGCCGTCGTGGCCAGGCTCGCCTCCTACGGCTTCGAGACCGTGGCCGTCTGGAGGCCTTACTTCAGGACTCCGTACGGGAGCATCCCGGCGCTGCTCAAAGGCGCCTACACCCTCGCCAAGGCCTTCGCGCTGAGCAGCCGCCGGGGCACGCCTTCCCCTCCCTGGCCCGGCAACACCATAAGCTACCTCGCCCGCAAGGCGCTACTTTTCAAGACCCTCCCAGCCCTGGATTCTTCCGGCGAACCCGTGAAGCTCCGCCGCGCGAAGGCGGGGCTCGTGGCCCCCATGGGCCGGGGCGCCGCAGCCCCCGGCGGCCCGGAGACTGGAGCGAAGGGGGCCTGAACCAGTCCCGGCTGAGGCGCGGGAGGCCCCGGCGCGGGGCCTGCCGGAGACATGAAACGGCCCGAAGCGGCCCTGGCGGAAGGGCGGGTAGGCCTTGACGGCGCCCCGGCGGAGACACGGGAGGGCCTGGCGCGCGCCCGGCGGCGACATGAAAGGGGCCTTAAGGGCTGCCAAGGCGCCGGAGGCCTTGGCGCTGGCCTCCTGAGCCATGGGAAGGCTTGACGAAGACCTGAGGGCGCCCCGGCTGGGGCGCGAGAGGCCCTGGCGGCTCCCCGGCTGGGGCGCGAGAGGCCCCGGCGGCGCCCCGGCTGGGGCGCGAGAGGCCCTGGCGGCGCCCCGGCTCGGGCGCGAGAGGGCCCGGCGGCGCCCGGCTGG
>JAIRZX010000298.1 GCA_031267005.1 Deltaproteobacteria bacterium | reverse complement strand
TTCCTGGGCCAGCGGAGAGAATAGCGCCCATTGGACTCCCGGAGCCAGCGGCCTTCCTGGACCTGCGGAGCCTGCGGCATTCCTGAGCCAGCGGAGCGAATGGCGCCCATTGGACTCCCGGAGCCAGCGGCCTTTCTGGACATGAGGAGCCAGCGGCGTTCCCGAGCCCATGGAGCTAACGGCGCCCTTGGACCTGCGGAGCCCATGGCGTTCTTGGACCCGCAGAATCGATAGCCCCATAGAGCCCACGGAGCTTATGGAGACTGGAATGCCGGGGGCCAAGGGCCGGGAGACCGCTCGCGTATCTGGAACGCCAGGCGGCCGGATTCCGGAGGTCCCCTAAGAGGACCCCCAAGGTGACCGGCCGCCTCCCAAAGCGTCTCCGGCCCGGCAAGGCCGCTCAAGCCAGAGGAAAGCGGGCCGACTGCGGAAGCTCTGCCGGTCTTTTTGGAGCGGAAAGGGGCGGGTGCCTTCGGGCGTGGCCCGGCAGTTACGTCTGCGGCGGGGAAAAGACGGGAAGGGAGGCGCGGGGGACGCGCCGGCAGCCGTTGCTTCATAAAGAGGCATGAAGAGGGTATGGGGGCGGGCGGCGGCGACCAGCGCCATTCGCCCGGCCGGGGCCCCGTCCGCCGGAGCCCGGGGCGGAAACCCCCGCCCTCCCTAGAACAGGTCCCCCGTCTTCTGGGACCTGAACAGGGTCCACAGGAAGAAGGGCCCGCCCAGCATGGAGGTGACTATGCCGATGGGGATTTCCGCCGGGGCGAGGATGATGCGGGATGCCAAATCGCACAGCACCAGGAAGCACCCCCCGGTGAAGAACACGGCCGGTATGAGGACTCGGTGCGACCAGCCAAGGGTAAGGCGGCAGGCGTGCGGCACCATGAGCCCCACGAAGCCTATGGGCCCCGCCAGGGAGACGACCGACCCCACCATGATGGAGGCGGCGAGGAAGATCTTGAGCTTCGTCAGCCCCACCCTCACCCCGCGGCTGGCGGCAATCTCCTCCCCGGCGGTCAGGAGATCGATCTCCGGGGCCATGAGGCGGATCACGACCAGCCCGGCGAGGATCACGAAGGCCAGATCGGCCAGCCTGGCCGTCTCCAGGCCCGCGAGCGAGCCCATGAGCCAGTGCATGATCCTGAGCGAGTCGTGGGAGTCGGAGAGGTACTGGACGAAGAGCACCAGGCTCGAGAAGAAGAAGTTGATGACCACCCCAGCCAAGAGCATGATGACGGTGGAGAAGCCCCCTTTGACCCTGGTGATGCTCCAGACCAGGAACATCGAGAGCCCGGCCCCCACCAGGGACGCGAAGAGCGGCCCCACGCCCCCCAGGCGGATTAGGAAGCTCCCGCCCAGGAAGAAGTAAACCGAAGCCCCGAAGGAGGCCCCGCTGGAGACCCCCAGGGTGAAGGGAGTGGCGAGCGGGTTGCGGAAGAATGCCTGGAAGACCATGCCGCTCAGGGCCAGCCCCGAGCCCGCCAGGAAAGCCGCGGCCGCCCTGGGGGCCCTGAGCCTCCAGAAGACCTCGGCGTCGGGGTGGTCGGGCACGAATATGTCCGCGGGGCTTATGACCGAGAGCCCGAAAAAGGGGCTCACGCAGGCGATTGCGAGGCTTCCAGCTATGAGGGCGGCCAGTTTCATGCCCGGGCTCATCTTCATGTACCTCACTCCGCCAGTATCACGGGCCGGCCGTCGGCCGGGTGCGTGAGGTAGGCGAACTCGTGGCTGAAGGCCTCCTCCAGGACCCCTGCGCCCAGGAGCCCCGTGACTGGCCCGAAATAGGAGGTCCTGCCGCCCTTGAGTATCAGGGCGAAGCCGCCGCTCTTCACCGGATGGTTCAGGTCGTGGGTCACGGCTAGCATCGTGAGCCCCTCGTCGCGGTTTAACTTTATCAGCATCTTCTCCAGCTCGGAGGTGTGGTGGGGATCCAAAAACGACGCTGGCTCGTCCAGGAGCATCACCGGCGACCCCTGGGCCAGAGCCGCCGCCAGGAAGGCCTTCTGGCGCTCGCCGCCCGAGAGGGTCTTGAGAGGCCTGTCCTTCATGTGGGTAAGCGCCGTTATTTCCAGGGCCCTGTCGACCGACTCGAGATCCGTCCTGTTCAGCGCCGAGACGCTCGTGGCGTAGGGGAAGCGGCTGAGCTTCGCGAGCTCTATTATCGTGAAGGGGGGTATCCACCCGCCCGCCTGGGGCACGTAGCTCACGATCTTCGCGAGCTCCTTCTGGGTATAGGCGGATATGGGCTTTCCGGCCACCTCGACGGAGCCTTCGGAACTGCCCTTCTCGTGGAGGCGCAGGAGGCATTTGAGGAGGGTGGACTTGCCGGCCCCGTTGGGACCCAGGATGGAAAGGTAGCCGCCTTTGGGGATCGAGAAGTCCACCCCGCTCAGGATGAGCTTCTCGCCTATGGAGAAGGAGAATCCCTTCACCTCCACCATCGGCGGCTCATGCCCTGCGGCCTCCGGGGGCGCCGGGCCGCCGGGGGGGGCCCCGCCCGCTCCGGCGTCCTGCACGCGCGCGCGTTCCTCGTCCTGATTTACGAGTGTGATGTCCGTCATGCTCTGAATATCCGTTATTGAGCTAACGGCGCGGTTCCCGCCCGCCGCGCCCCCGCGCGGCAAGTTAGCGGGACCCGGGCGCCGGGTGGTATGCCCGCGCAAAGCGGGCGCGTCTTACCGGACGCTGCGCGCTTCGCGTTCCGGGCGAATGCTGTCGAGGGCCCAGGCGCCCCGCCGCTGGCAAAGTCAGTCACGGCGAGCGCCTACAAGGACTCGGAAGCGGTCGCCGGGCTATCGGGGGCGCCCGTGACTAGCGGATCTAGCGGGCCGCCCGGCGCGCCAGCCCGCCCGGCCTCGGGCGGCGCCGAGGCCCCGGCCGCAGCCGCGGCCGCTACCCCGCCGTAGGCGTCCTCGCCAGGGGCGTCCCTGACATAGGCGTCCCCGCCCCCCGCCGCCGCCTCATCGCCCGGCTCTGACCCCGCCCCGCCGTCGGGGTCGCGCGGGAGTGGCGGTTCAGGCTGTATCGCGTCGGCAACCTTGCGGATGGTCTTCCAAGCCCTGGGGCCGGGCACCGTGTCGGACTCCTCCGTGAAGATGTAGACGCGGCCGCTGCGCACGGCCGAAACGTTTCCGAGCTCCCGCCAGCCCTTCATGGCGTCCGGGGCCTCTTCCTCGCTCCGCATGAGATCAATTATGACGTCGGGGTTCAGCTGGAAGATGGCCTCCCGCGACAGGCTCGGGAAGGGCAACCTGCCCTCGTAGGCGTTGACCCCGCCGCAGATCTCTATGAGGTTCGAGAAGAATCCGTCGTTGCCCGCGGCGGTTATCTCGCTTATGTAGCCCAGTCCCGCGTAGGAGTGCATGACCGAGAAAAGCACCTTGGGCTTGGGCTTCCCACGGGCCTTCTCCCGGGCGTAAGCCATGGCCGAGCGGATGCGGTCGAGGGCCAGGG
>JAIRZX010000139.1 GCA_031267005.1 Deltaproteobacteria bacterium | reverse complement strand
GTCGGGCACTAGCCCGAGGTCCCTGGCGAGCGAGAAGCGCTTCAGCACGCTCAAGCCGTACAGGAGGTTCAGGGCGAGCTCCGCCACCTTGCGGTTGGCGGGGTCCTCGTAGTGGCTGCCGGCAGCCCACTCGTTGAAGGCGCCGATGGCGGGGCCCGTGAAGACGGACCAGTCGGTCTGGCGCTCCGCGAGGCCCTGGATGGCCCAGCGGGAGGCCTGGCCCAGGTACCAGCGGAAGATCAGCGCCATCTTGTACTTGGGGTTTTCGGCTTTTTTAAGCTGCGCCGGGTCGCGCTCCCTGAAGAAGGCCTCGGTTTCCTCCCAAACGGTTTCAAGCGGCTTTTGGAAGATCTTCTTTTCCAGCGACTCCCTGTCGGAGGCCGGTATCTCGTCCACCGACCCGTACTGGCGGTACAGCTCCGCCAGGCGCTGGCTGCGGGCCCCGAAGAGGGTCCCGTACTTCAGCACCTGCACCCGGGCCCCGAGCTCGAACATGTCGGCGGCGGGGGCCGGCGAAACGTCGGTCTGGGAGGCCTTGGCCAGCAGGGCCTTGGCCGCGGGGGAGAGTCCGGACTCCACGCAGGCCTGGTTGATGGAGCCGGTCACGAAGTACGAGCAGCCCATGTCGTGCGCCGCGAGGAATGCCGGGGGGGCGCCCAGGCCCCCCGCCGCGCCGACCCTCAGCGCCTGGGCGTAGTCGTGCTTGCGCGTGAGTTCGTCCGCGAGCTGGATCATGTGCGGCCACAGGCTCAAGGCAGGCCTGAAGTCGGTGTGCCCCCCCGAGTCGGCCTCGGCGGTCAGATCCTGGGCCATGGGGATGTAGCGGGCAAGATCCGCCTCCTGGGAGGTGATCTCGCCTTTCTCCAAAAGGGCGTTCAATATCTTCTGGGGAGGGGGGCTGAAGAAGCGCTTGGCCAGCTCCGCCCGGCTCACCTTGGCCATGACCCGGTTCCGGCACTGGATCTGCCCGTCGGGGGTTTCGGCAAGGCCCTTCACGCGGTACCGTACCAGTTCGGGGGTGATTTGGAGAAAGGCCGAGGCCTCGACCAAGGTCACCCCGCGCTCGAGATAGATTCCCACCACCCTCTCTTCCCAGGCCGGGTCGTGGGGGGTGTGGATCAGGCACGATCCGAAGGATCGCCCCGCCAGGGTCCCCGAGAGCTTGACTACGGCCGCCTCGACGGCGTCCGGACGGAGCCCGGAAGCGCCGAATATCCCCAAAAGCCCCGCCCCGGCCAGCTCCTCCACCATTTCCACGGACGATATCCCCGCCACCATCGCGCCGCCCACGTACGCGAAGCGAAGGTCGAACTCTTTCCGGAAGCTCTTGGAGCCGAAGTTTCCAGGGGCCACTGGGGGTATGATGCCGGTGACGGCGGGGTCCCCGGGCGCCGCGAGCTCTCCGCCGCTCTTAATATAGATGGGTTCCAGGGGGTCGTAGATGTCGGTAAGCAGGTTGTTGAGCGATAGTGAGTTCATAGTTATTGCGCGAGGAAACCCCCGGAGCTTGCTCCGGGGAGGAATCGCGTTCTCCTTCGTGTGGCGTTTAGATGCAGATCAGCTCTTGTCGGTATCCCTGTACGGCTCCGTCCGCCAGCTGTAGCCGTTTCCCTTCTGGAGCAGCCGGCAGTGTTTCCAGGAACTGGAAATCACGCCGTCCATTGTCTTGACGGCGAACGATCCGGACTTCCGCACGGCGACCCTGCCGACGTGAGTCCCGGCATGCCCGCCCTTCGGGACGTCCGCCCTGGCCATGTCCCCGGTCCGGAACCCGTGAACGTCCTTGGCGGAAGACAGCCGCAGACGCGGGAACCCGTGCCTGTCCTGCTTTGTCCGCTGATACTGTCCCCTGCCGCAACAGGCGGCGATCAGGGTCGGCAGCTTCCGGTCCCGAACCCCGCCGGGCCTGCCGACGCGGGCGGCGTCCGGGGCGTGGGACTTCGGGATCCCGAACCGAGAACGGTTGTACTTGGTCAGTCCCCCGCTGCTCGTTGACACGGGCAGTCCCGTATCCTTCAGCCGGCTGAAGATTTCCCAGCGGGTCGGGTTGACCGCGGCCGCGTCCCGAAACGGCGCTGACGCGCGTCTGGGGATCTCTTCCGCGAGTCCGGGCTTCATCGCGAGGAACGTCTTCAGGTCCCGTGAACCCTTCTTCCTGTTGCATTCGGCGCGCGCGAGAGTCAGGTTGGACACTCGGTCCGAGCCGCCCTTGGCCTTCGGCACAACGTGATCGATCTCCAGGGGAACGCCCTCCTTGCCGCAGTACGGGCACTTCCCGCCGAACTTCTCCGGGAGGCGCTCGCGAACCTCGCGGCCGGGCAGGGGCCCCTGCCGGTACTCCGTCCCGGAAATCTCCGGGTTCAGGATCTTCCGCGTGTCGAAGCGGACGGTCTCCGCGGCGACGGCATCCAGCGGTACCAGCTTCATGATCGACCGCGTGAAAGCGACGGCCGAATCCGCGCGGTGCCGGACCGAGGGGGGAAGCCGGCCCGCAGGCCCGGTCCGGTTGAGGACCCCGGGCTTCCCGCGTCGGAGGTTCGCGGACCTCCTTCCGCGGCGGTAATTGCCCCTCCGCCGCAGCCCCTTCGATATCGCGGCCCCGCGGCGCCTGATCTCGAAGAGGGCAATGACCTTGACGGCCGGCTCCCCTCCGTCCCCACCCTCGTCCAGGGGCAGGACCAGGGCCGCCCCGGTACCCGTGCCGCCGGGATCCAGCTTCAGGGCC
>JAIRZX010000133.1 GCA_031267005.1 Deltaproteobacteria bacterium | reverse complement strand
CATCGACCTCTTCATGAAAATGGACTACGAAGGGGCCGCCAGGTGCTTCATAAGCGAGCGGGAAGAGGCCAAGGCCAGGTTCGGTCCGGACAGCCTGGAGGCCATCATGGCCGTCCACGACATTTGCGCGTGCTTCCAGTGCATGGGCGAGTTCGAGTCCGCCGCGGAGTACCTCGAGTGGGCCGTCGGGCGCCTGAAGGGCGTCCTGGGCGAAGGTTACGGGAGCCACCCGGACTACCTCTCGATGTCCGCCTGCCTTGGCCGCGTCCTCGGCGCCATGGGGGACCACGCCCGGGCGGCGGAGATCCACGAGGCTGTCGCCCGCGCCCGCGGCGGGCTTTTGGGGGAGGACGACCCGGCGACCGTCGCGGCGGTCCTGGATTTGGCGGCCGCGCGAAGCGGACTGGGCGAGCACGCCGAGGCCGGGAGGCTTTACGCGAGGGCCCGCGAGGCGGCGGAGGCGGGGCTGGGCGATCTGAGCGACTTCGCGCTCAAGGCGCTGACGGGGGAAGCCGCGGCCTTCCTGGCCCTGGGGGACCCGGCCGCCGCGCGGGAGCGCCTGGAGAAGGTGTACGAGGCGAGGAAGCGCCTCTACGGGGACGGCGATCTGGACACCGCCCTGAGCCGGGTGAACGTGGCTGGCCTGGCCGCCGCGTCGGGCGACCACGCCGCCGCGGCTAAGATGTTCGCCGAGGCCCTGGCCGTAATCGAGGGGGAGCTCGGGGAGGGCCACGCGGAAACCGTGAGGGCCTTAACGGGGCTGGGCGCGGCGATGTCGGCCGCGGGCGACGCCAGGGAGGCGGTGAAGCTCCTTGAAGGCAAGCTCAAGGAGAGGCTCGACGGTCTGGGGCCGGACCACCTCGCCTCCGTCACCTGCATCCACGATCTCGGAATCGCGGCAAACTCCGCAGGCAACCGCGCGAGGGCCAGAACTCTCTTCGCCGAGGCCAGGGAGACGGCCTTGAGGACTCTGGGGCCGAACCACAGGCTCACGCTCGTGGCCTCCTACAACCTGGGGGACTCCCTGGCCGAAGCGGGCGACCTCGCCAAGGCCCAGGAACTCTTGGGCGAAGCCGCATCCGGGATCAAGGCCGTCTTCGGGCCCGGGCACCCCAACGCCCGCGCGGCGGAGGCGCGGCTTAAACGGCTAAAGCACCAGCGGACGGACACCGCGCTCGCGGGGCGGCTTGCCGGGTTGTTCATGGGGACCGGGGCGGGTTTCCCTCCCGGCTTCCAGGGCGCCGATATCCCGGCCAATCTCAAGGAGAAGCGCGACCCTGGCTTCCAGGGCGCTGATGCCCTGGCCAAGCTCAAAGAGAAGCGCGACAGGCTCGGCGCGGACAGGGAGAGGAACGCCGCGGCCGTCTCGGCGAGGACGGAAATCCTGGGCGAGGGCCACGAGGAGACCTTAAAGGCGATGGAGGCGCTCGCGGACGCGGATTCCGCGCTGGGCTGCCATCCAGAGGCCCGCGCCACCCTCGGGCGGGCAGTCGCCGCCGCCGAAGTCGCCCTTGGGGCTTGCGACCGGCTTACGGCGGGCCTGCTCCTGAAACGGGCGGCCGCCGAGGACGCCTGCGGCTCGCCGGGGGAGGCTTCGGCGAGCTACGCGGAGGCCTTGGCCCGCCTGGAGAAGGCCTTCGGGTCCGGCGACGAGCTCGCCCTCAAGGCCGCGGAGGACGCCTCCGCCCTGATGGCCCGCCGCGGGGACGACGGGGGGGCGGCGGCTGCGCTCCTGAAGGCGGCCGGCGCGGGGGAGAAGGCGCTCGGGGCTGTCCACCCGGCCGTGGTGAGGCTCTCGGTGGCCCTGGGCCGCGCGTTGGGGCGCCTGGGCCGGCTGAAGGAGGCCGAGGCGAGGCTCGCCAGGGCGCTCGCCATCGTGCGGGGCGGCCATCTCCAAGGGTATCCGGAAGCGGGGACGGTCGAAGGGAGCCTGCGCGAGGTGAGGGAGGCGATAACCGCGCGAGGGGGAGTTTAGGTCGGCGGGCGGCGGGGAGCAAGGGGCGGAGGCGGCGGTCGCAGAAGGGTTTCCGGGACGGCGTCAGCCAAGCCCTCCTTCCGGGGGGATTATCGTTGTAATTCCGTGACGCCTCCAGGAGCTGGCTTGAGCCCCCCTCCTGGGGCTTCGCTCTCCAGCCGCCTTGAAGGGGAAAACTCGAAGCGCCGGCCGCAGCCTGGCTTCTAAGCTTCCAGACCCGTAACCATTGAATCCGCCGCGAAAAGTCAGCCCCCCAGAAGCCGAACGCTCCATGAGGGAGGGGATGGCCATAGCTCCCCCGGCAGGGAGGTCTATTCGATCTTCAAAATTGATCTGGCACCGCTCCGCCGTTGCTGTCCCCTCAGCCGGGCTACCGGCCAGAATGATTCTATTTTTAGCGGAATTTTTGTCATCACCCTTACAGCCAAGTTCCGGTCCGGGCGGCTCGACCGTTTGCCCTGATACATGCCCCCCGGAGTCTCAGGCCACCCGCCTGAGCCTCTCGCTCTGGCTCCGGAATTGCAGATCCTCATGATGCCCAAGCCGACCGGCTTCATCCGGTTCGCGGCGTCCGACTTGCGGTTCCCCCGGCGCCTCACCCCGCCGCCCTTCCGGGGCCTTTTCCGCTCGCTCGCGGCGCCAAAAACGCCGTTGCGCACCTTGGCCACCGCCGCGTTTCCCGACCTCCCGTTGCAGGAGCGGTTCTTGGCGCTCTAAAGGCTGGCCAGGCTGCGCCTCATCCCGCAGGCGCTCCGCGCCCCTGAGCTTCGAGTGGCGCCGCCCCTTGCACCGGCAGGCCGTGCGGGCGGCCCTGTCGAAGTGGGCGTTCACGGCGTACCCGCCCTTGCCAAAGGCCGCCGAGACGGCCTCCCGGCCCTGCGGGCACTGAGGCTCCAGGGCCCTTGTCGCCGGTCTTGAAGCCCGCTTGGGAGCGCCTGGCCCCGGCCTCCTCCCCGTCACCCCCCGAGGGTCTCTTCAAGCCGCCGCGTGCCGAGGCGACCAAGTCGGCGCCGCGCCCGTCGGCGAACTCGCGGTCGGAGAGTGCGTTGTAGGCGATCGACCAAGATGACCTCAGCGTAGATCCCCGTAATCCCCAGGCGGACGATGAGGGACTCGAGGCAACGGACGTCGGTTATGTGGGCACCTGCGGCAGCGTAGAGCCCGAGGCTGAAGGCGGGCCCGAGCTTGTTCTTCTTCGTCCAGCAGCGGGACTGAGGCGAAGCGGACCTTGCGGCCCTTCTTCTTTTGGAACGAGCGGGTCACCCCCGCGTCGCGGGGGGGGGTGGAGGCTGTTGGCCGCGACCTCCTTGGAATTCATGAGCAGGACCGCCGGCCCGCCGCCGCCCGTCCCGGGGACCGCGGCGCACCGCTCGCGGAGAAGCCTTGAGAGGTTCCTGAACCAGGGCTGGCAACAGACGCGCGGGTCGACCCGGAACTGCCCCACGATCGCCTCGACGCCGCAGAGCATCTGCCCGAGCAGGCGGCGCTTGGTCTTGCGGCTCGCCTGGGCGAAGGGGGCGTAGCCGACCTGCAGTTACCTGCCGCGCCTGTTCCGGATCTCCTGTGCCAGCTCGTGCTCCGCGCCCGCGAACGCCTTCGGCGGGACAGAGTCGCCCCCATCCTCCCTCTGACCCTCCCCCGCGAAAGGATAGAGTGAATTCAAGCGTCCGCCTGAAGTTCTTTAACACGCAGAAGATCGCTTCCGCCACGCGTCAGGGTGAACGGCCATCTCCGCGAGACGGGCTTCCGGGGGAAAAAGCCTCTGTTGGTTCAGGTTGAAATTCCGGCATGGATCCCCCGCGCGTACGCCTGAATGCGGACTTGCTGAACTCCTGGCATGTCTCCCGGCGATCACGAGCCCGGGACGGGGCGGCATCACGTCGTCCCGGACTGGGTGGCGGCAGGAGCGAGTGGGACCCTGCCGTCCGGAACAGGCCGAGACATCCAGCCGACGCGACTCATTCCTTATTCGGGTGACGAATCGGAATCCGGCGGACCCGTATCCGGCTTTGCCCCTTCAGGCTGCCTTGACGAGACAGGCTCCTGAATTGTCCCGTCAAGCAAGTCGACATCGAAAAACCGAAACCTGCAGTGTGTCCAGCCGTAAATGGCTACGGCGCAGGCACGAACATCGTGGCTCTTATCGCGGCTCTTCTTGTAGAGAGAGGTCAGGTACCTCCTCGAGAGTATCTGGCCGATCGCCAGGCGAATGCCGTTTTCCAGACTGATCCTGACGTGTTCCGGCGGTTCCTGGAACATGGGCAGCCTGGATCCGCGAGCCGGCTCCTTCTCGAGCTTGACAATTTTTTCGGGATGCTCAGGTTTGTCGAACTTGATTTCCACGACTACCGAAAAGCCGGGCTTTTCATAGATCAAGTCGACCCTTCCGTCTCCGGAGATCTCTTCCTGCCGCGGGCCGTCGTCTTTCACGCTCAGCAGATAGAAGAGCAACGTCTGGTAAGTGCCTTCATTCTGCGTTTTCAGCGTCGGGGCCGATTTTGCAAGAAATGACGAAAATATTCTGGCGCATTCTTCTTCGTCGGACGCTTCGAACGCGTCAACGAAGTCTGCGTAGTTTCCGCTGATGGACCCCTTGAACCCGGGAAAAGGCGAGTCCATACGAACGAAGTCCTGAGCAATTGCCCAGGCTATCTCGTTATTTGGACATTTCAGCGCGTACGTCGAAGTTCTCCCGACATTAATAATCTTGTCTATGGTGAGGTAACCGGTCTGAAACAGGAATGACGCCGTCTCCATGTCTCTCAGGGACTTAACAGAATTTAATTTTTTTATGCGAAGATTGCCGGAAAAGATGTCGGTAAAGGGTTCGGCCATCTGTCTGAACTTGTATGTGACCAGAGATGTGCCGGAATCGTACCAGTAATAATCGAATTTCATTTGACTCAAACAGTTAGCGATAGAAAAAGGATTGTATATTCTGATTTTTCCATCCCATGTATAACCGTCGTACCATGATTTCAGCATGCGAATGAAATCATACTTGGTCACATCTTTTTCAAAATATCCCGTATCCTTTAAATGATCTATAGCAGATATGATATGCGGAGTAAAATTTGAAACAATCTCGTCTTCGGTAAAGCCGCATATGGCCGAAAATTTTGGATCAAGAGAAATGTCCCTTATGTTGTTCATCCCGGAAAAAATCGAGAGCTGGCTGAACTTTGTGACGCCGGTAATGAACGTGAAACGAAGCATGTCATCGCAGTCTTTTATGGCACTGTAAAACTCATGGAGAATATCCCGTATCTGTACGGCTTTTTCGGTACTGTCCACGTTTCCGAGAAGAGGGAAGTCGCACTCGTCTATAAGAAGGACAACGTTCTTGGGCAATGTATTCTTGCGAGCGTTCCTTCCTGCCAGGGAAGACTTGAGAGCGGAGTCTGACAAGGCCTCGACGAGCGCGGCAATGTCGATGACGGAGTCTGCCGTCTTCATATCCAGTTCATGCTCCACAGCTACGCGGTTGAGCCTGGTCAGCAACTTATCCCTGAACTTGTCCGGATCCTTGCCGAATCTGTTGAAAGAGAGCCTGATGACGGGATAGGTCCTCCAGTCGTAGGAGGGGGCGCCCCTGTCTATTTCCATGCCTATGAAACGTTCCCTGTTTCCAAGGAATATGTTCGCGATCGTGTCGAGAAGGAGGGTCTTTCCGAATCTTCTGGGCCGTGAAAGGAAATAGGTGCTGGTCGGACCATCCAGGAGATCTCGTATCAGCCTTGTCTTGTCCACTATGACGGCGTTGGAATCGATGAACTGTATGAACCTGGCCGTGTCGGTAAGTATTGGCCTGGGCTTCATGGCCACCATGCCCTCGGCTGCGTCTTCGTTCACTGTTTCAACCTCCCATGCTGTCATTAAGGCATGGCTATCCCATTACAATTTAGAATTATAAACCTACCCGTTCCGGTATCGGCTGTCAAGGGCGGATGTCGGGTCGCGGACCTGATTCGCGGTAGATTTCGCCGCGCCCGTCCGTCCGCAAAGCGTGACGGACGGACGACATGGCCCGGCCTGCCGATTCCGGCCTGCCGGCTCCGGCACGTGCCTGCCGCCGCATCCGTCCCGATTACTGCATATCACGTCCAGGTCCCGGACGCGATCGCCTCCGCCCCACCCGCCACGCGGCCGCTCCGGGCCAGCCATCCTGTTCCCGGCATTTTCATGATATGCCCCGCAGGTTTCCTGAACCCAGGTTCTGTCCCGGCACCCATGACGGCCTTCCTCCGGCGGTCCGGGGCCTCTCCCGGCACTTGTCCAAGTCACGCCAGGCACCCTCCGAAGCCGTACCGCCCGCTTTCCCTGCCCATGCCTGCCGTCCCGGACGGGGAAGCGGCAGGAGCTACGCGCTCTGCCGTCCGAAACAGGCCGAAACATCAGGCTGACGCGACTCATTCCTTTTCGGGTGACGAATCGGAATCCGGCTGGCCCGTATGCGGCTTTGACTCTTCAGGCTGCTTCGACGAAACAGGTGCCTGAATTGTCCCGGCATTCCATTCGACATCGTAAAACAGAAACCTGCAGTATGTCCGGCCGGAAACGGCTACGGCGAAGTGAAGCGCCCCCCACGCTTGATTGCGAGTGTATTTCCGTTGCCACCCCCCCTGTGCCCCCACCCGGATTTTTCGGGTCTTCACAACAATGCATGACGCCGCCGCAATAATTCGGCGGGGACAGGGGGTTATGCCGAAGACTTAGAACATAATAGTGCAGAAAGATATCTTTTATTAATCTAGATGAACTATAGCAAGTTGTTGGTCTATTTCTTTGCCGCCGCTATCGCATATTTTCGGCAGGAACGAGGTGTCAAACCGCTCCTGTTCAGCCGGGCGGATTTATTGCGGCGGCGTCATGCATGTCCGAGGGGGGGGCAGAGCCTGCAGGATTAAATTGAATTTGTTACAATAACTTTGGCGTAACACCTTAGAACACTTAGAGTTTTACTAATTTTGGTTTAATAAATTCATAAAATCTGTTTATTTTGGCAAAACGGCTTCTGGTACACACCTTTCAAACTAAATGTCTACATATAGCCCAACATCTTTTGGCATCCGATCGGGGGGGGGGACGGGAAAGAGCCTGGAGGAGAGTGGGCGGCATGATGACCTGAGGAAAGTGGGCGGAATGAGGACCTGAAGGGCTAGCTGAGAGGAGCTGAGGGCTGGAAGGAAAGTGTCCGGTAGCCTGGAAGACTTTAAAAGAGAGGAGTGGGGGGCCTGTTCTTCAACAGCAACCCACATTCTAGCCGATACTCTGGTGACACAAGGCAGGATCTGTCTAGACTTCCTGGCCATGACCATGAACGGATACTTTCCTTCTCAGTTAAGTTGGAGCCATTGAAATCCGTGAACGGATACCGAAACAGTATAGCTATCTCTAAGTCTCTGAGCTATATCCACATCCTCTGGTGTAACAAAAACTCTTCTGGCCATAGAACACCTCCTTATCTCTATTAATCTATAACTAAAATTGATCTTAAAGTCAACTCTGATCAAATGCAATGATTCTGGAAATCTTGAATGCAACTTGGAATTATCGACCTGAACGCCTGCATACTCCTTATGTAGGCGGGGTACTTGACAGTCGACAAGATCTGCAAATTACAAACCTGTAAGGAATATTACCTAAAAATACCAAATGTCGAGATAAGGGATTCTATACGCCTGGAGCTTTCAACAAGTTTGCTTGTTCCTTCCAAAAATACAACTCCTCAAAAATTCCTCAATCAAAAGTATCTTCAGTTTCTTGAAGCTTTCGGAACCCGTGACGAGAAAAAGTGCGAACTATACCTTTCAGCTATTTTTGCAGGCATCATCCAAGGAAGTTCTGAAAAGCGGAACGGTCGTCTCAGTTCGATAAAAACGAACGAGTCTTTCTTCAGGCCCCTTTTGCAGCTTCTTCTGGAATTCGGAAACAAATTATCCATACCAGAATCGTTCTCGGACATAGGCAGATCCGATCTGGCGGTCCAGGGACCACGCAACGAGTGGGTCTCCATAGAGATAAAACACGAGGCAACGGAACTCTCTGTTAAACATGCAGAAATCCCTCTCTCGAATAACAATATTATTATAGTGAAGAGGAGCAAATACGTAAACCTCAAACTTCAAAAATTGATCAACAGAGCTTTTCTACAAATAGTTAAGAAAAAATATACGGAAAAATTTCTCGCTGAGGGTTCAAAGGTGTATGCTGCAGCCGTCGCTATCAACGGTTCGTCCGACGTGATGGTAAAGTTCAAAAAAGTTGTGTGGGCTGATAAAGACAACGGTAAAATCGGAATCGCCTGACACGCGCCAGGCCGTCTCCCCCAAACGGCCATCCAAAGGTACCTGACGGAAAACGTTTCAGCAACCGTTGCGTGACGGCAGGAAATTTCCATCTTGCGCTCGCATCCGTCAGCGTCAAGGAAGTCCTTCCTCCGCCCCGCCGCCCCCGTCCTACGCCGCGAGGCTCTCTAACGAAACCTCCCCAGACCGGCCCAAGCTTGACATGCACCGCGCTTCCAATAGCATGTTGTTACTGACGCATTCGTTTTCTCCCCCTTAGTTTTCCGAAAGGGACTGTACCGCTCCCCAGCGTGGGAGTTCTACGGGGTCCTTAAATCGGCGAGGTGCCCACCCTATGCCTCCCACCTTGAGGTGTCCATGGCCACCACTCTGACTCCGGCAACCTAACTTATCCCGCGAACGGTTACGGATTTGGTGTAGGTTGATGTAGGGGTTGACGTTGATGTTGGGGTTGATGTTGATATTGATGTTGGGGTTGATGTTGATGTTGGGGTTGATGTTGATGTTG
>JAIRZX010000723.1 GCA_031267005.1 Deltaproteobacteria bacterium | reverse complement strand
CTCGGGCCGCAGACATTCGTGCCAGCGGAGCTCGGGCCGCAGACATTCGTGCCAGCGGAGCTCGGGCCGCAGACATTCGTGCCAGCGGAGCTCGGGCCGCAGACATTCGTGCCAGCGGAGCTCGGACCTGCGGAGTTCGGGACGCCGGTTTTCGAAACGTCGAATTTCCGGACACGCGCGTTAAGGCCCGGCGGCAATCGAAGCTTTGTCCGCCCAAGGCGGACGGACAACCGCCTTGGGCCATAACCTGCAAAGCCGCGGAGGCTAAGCTGCGGAGTCTTAGCCGCCAAGCGGGCGCGACCAATTCCCTGGCGGCCTGGATAGCCGAGCCCGGCGGAACGCCGACGGAGGGAATAGCGGCTGGGCTTGCGTCGGCGGAGCGGGCCTGCCTCAGGCCACGTCGATGCCGAAGTTAGCGCAAAGCGCGGCGAGGCCGCCGGAGAAGCCCTGCCCCACGGCCTTGAACTTCCACTGGCCGCCGCGTCGGTACACCTCGCCGAAAATCATCGCCGTCTCGGTGGACATGTCCTCGGAAAGGTCGAAGCGGACTATCTCCGCGTTGTCAGCCTGGTTCACGATGCGGATGTAGGCGTTCGCGACCTGCCCGAAGTTCTGGCGGCGCCGCTCCGCGTCGTGTATGGTCACGGTCACGGCTATGCGCTGTATCTCCGGGGACACGGAGGCGAGATCCACCTTTATGGCCTCGGCGTCGTCGTCGTCGCCTCCGCCGGTCAGGTTGTCGCCGGAGTGCTCCACGGAGCCGTCCTGGCTCGTCAGGTTGTTGTAGAAGACAAGATCAGCGTCCCCGCGCACCTTGCCGTCGGCCCTCAGCAGGAAGGCCGACGCGTCCAAATCGAAGTCGTCGCCAGTGGTCCCCCGCTCGTCCCAGCCGAGGCCGATCAAAATCGCCTTCAGATCGGCCACGGCCCCGTCGAGCGAGATGTTGCCGCCCTTGACAAGTGAGACAGACATTCTGCAGGTCACCCTCCGCGCGCACCGTTCCGCGCGCGCCTCCGGCCGCCCGCTCCGCCCTCCCCGGGCCGGCCGGGGAGGGTAAAGGCGGGGGCCTCGCGGCGGCGCCGGGCGCCGTTCAGGCGAGCGCCGCGCCGCGTGCCGCCGGGACGTCAACGGCCAAGACGTTATCGATCAGGACGTCCACAGCCAAGACGTTCTCGATCAGGACGTCCACGCCCAAGACGGTCTCGCCCCGGACGTCCACGCCCCGGACTTTCCCGCCCTAGATGTTCACTCCGTAGTTCCTCGCGAGCGGCCCGAGCCCCCCCGCGAAGCCCTGGCCCACGGCCTTGAACTTCCACTCCCCGGCGTGGCGGTAGATCTCGCCGAAGATCATCGCCGTCTCGGTGGACATGTCCTCGGAGAGGTCGAAGCGGGCTATCTCGGCGCCGCCGTCCTGGTTCACCACGCGGATGAAGGCGTTGGAGACCTGCCCGAAGTTCTGGTGGCGGACGTCCGCTTCGTGGATCGTGACGGTCACGGATATCTTGTCCACGTCGGCGGGCACGGCGGCGAGGTTTATCCTTATGACCTCGTCGTCGCCCTCCCCCGCCCCGGTCCGGTTGTCGCCCGCGTGCTCGACGGACCCGTCCTGGGACTTGAGGTTGTTGTAGAAGATGAAGCTGGCGTCCGACGAGACCTTGCCGTCCGCCTTGAGCAGGAATGCGGACGCGTCAAGGTCGAACTCGGCGCCGTCGGTGCTCCTGGCGTCCCAGCCGAGCCCGCAGAAGATGGCCTTGAGGCCCGGGGCCTCCTTGCTCAGGGACACGTTGCCGCCCTTGCTCAGTGATACTGCCATTTAAGCCTCCTTGACGCTATTGACAGGTTTTTCCGGCGGCGCGGTATCCCCGCCGCCGGAGAACGTAAACGGAATGGAGCCGAGCCGGCTCGGTGAAGGTTACTATCCTATCAGATCGGGGCGGCACTTGCCCCGGAAACCCTCCCCGGCCCCGCAACGAAACCGGGGCAGCCGGGGACGACCCGGCCTCCAAGGCGGGCCTGCCGGGTACTCCAGCCGCCAAGGCGGGCCTGCCGGGAACCCCGCCGCCGGGAAGGGCCGGCCGGGAACCCCGCCGCCGGGACGGGGCGGGACGGCGGCGGACGCCCCCCCCTCAGGGAGCGGGGGCCGGGGCCGCCCTTGCGGACTTCCTCCTCGCCAGCCGCACTATCTCGCCCACCCACAACACGGGCGATGTGAGGGCTATTATGAGGACCCATTCCTTCAGGCTCAGGGGCACCGTGCGGAACACCTCGCCGCCGAACTGGGTCATGAGGATCTGGCCCGCGCAGATGACGCCGGCCACCAGCATGAACATCCTGCTCTCCTTGAGGTTGGAGAGCGCGGAACGGCTGGAGCCGAGCATCCTGGCGTTGAACAGGTTCCAGAACTGGAGGAAGACGAAGACCGTGAAGAACACGGAAAGGTTGTGGCGGCCCTGGGCGGTGTCCAGGTCCATCGGGAAGGCGTGCTTCATGCAGAGCACGAGCGCGAGGAACATGGCGAGGAACAGCCCCCCGACGGAGAAGATGAAGCGCGCCATGGAGGGCGTCACGATGAAGTCCGCGGGGTTCCTGGGGGGCTTGTTCATGAGTTCCCAGTCTGGGGGCTCGGAGGCCAGGGCCAGGGCCGCGAAGGTGTCCATGATGAGGTTGACCCAGAGCATCTGGGTGACCGTGAGCGGCAGCTGGATGCCCAGGAAGGGGCCCAGGAGGGCGACGGAGACGGCCACCACGTTTATGGTCAGCTGGAACAGGATGAACTTCTGGATGTTCAGGTAGATGCTCCGGCCCCACATGATGGCCTTGACGATGCTCGCGAAGGAGTCGTCCAGGAGGATGATGTCAGCCGCCTCCTTGGCCACCGAGGTGCCCGTGATGCCCATGGCCAGCCCCACGTCGGCGTGGTTCAGGGCGGGGGCGTCGTTGGAGCCGTCGCCCGTCACGGCCACCACCGCGCCGCCCTTCTGGAGCAGGTTCACCAGCCGCTGCTTGGCCAAAGGCTTGGCGCGGCTCATGATCTTCAGCTCCTTGGCGGCCTGGAAGGCGGCCTCCTCGTCCATGGCCATGAACTCGTCGCCGGGGACCACCGCCCTCCCGGCGCCCTCCCCGTCCTCGCCCTTGCGGAGTATGCCTATCTCCAGGGCTATCTCACGGGCGGTGGCCTGGTTGTCGCCGGTAACCATCTTTACGCCCACGCCGGCGCCCCTGCAGGCGTCCACGGCGGGCGGGACCTCGGGGCGGACCGGGTCGGCGATGGAGAAGAAGCCCAGGAAGACGAGCTCGCTTTCCTCGGAAAGGGCGCTTATCCGGTCCGCGCCGTACTCGTCGGGCCGGGCGGCGGCGCCGGGCCCGGCCGGGACGAGCCGCATGGCCAGCCCGAGGGTCCTCATGCCGCGGGACTGCTCTGCCTTCAAGTCCTCCTGGAGCCGGGCCCTGTCGGCGTCAGAGATGGCGCGGTCGGTGCCGTCCGGGAGCCTCACGGAGCGCGAGCGGGCCAGGATAATCTCGGGCGCCCCCTTCACGTGGAGGGTCAGGGAGCCCTCGGAGACGCCCTCCCCCACCGTGGCCATGTACTTGCGCTCGGTGGAGAAGGTGAGCTGGCCCAGCACCCGGAACTTGGCGCGCTCGAGCTTGTAGTCGCGGCAGTTCTCCTGGAGCCAGACGAGGAGGGCGCTTTCGGTGGGGTTCCCCAGGGGCACGGTGAGCTTCCCGCCGGAGTCGGCGCCCAGGTTCGCCGTGGAGTTGGCGGCCACGGCCTCGGCGGCCAGATCCCACGCGGGGCCCTCCTTCGCCCCCGCGCCGCCCGGGAGGGACTCGAAGCTCAGGGAGGCCACCTTCATCCGGTTCATGGTGAGCGTCCCGGTCTTGTCCGAGCAGATGACGTTGGCCGCCCCTATGGTCTCGCAGGCGTGCATGCGCCGGACCAGGTTGTTCGCGGCGGTCATCTTGCGCATGGAGTAGGCCAAAGACAGGGTGACGCTCATGGGGAGGCCTTCGGGGACGGCCACCACGATGATGGTGACCGCCACCATGAAGTACCTGAGGAGGCTCAACCCGGTCGCCACAGGGATCCAGTCCGAGGGCTTGGGGGGGACAATCCCCGCGCAGTAGCCTATGAGCGCGGAAAGCCCGAAGAGCGCTATCCCGGCGGCCACCGCCTGGAGCCACGGGACCAGGCCCTCGCGGTCTATCCAGGCGTTCCGGGGCCTGGGCCTGCCCGCGAGTTCCACGGCGTCGAAGGCTACCGGCACCACGATGCGCACCAGGGCCACGAACAGGCCGGCGAAGGCGGCCACCAGGATGAAAACCTGCCCGCCCGTCACGGGGACCTTGAGGTATACCGACACCGCGCCGTCGCGCTCGCGCTTGGCCGTCGGGAGCGGGGCGCCCTCGAGGCGGCCGTCCGGGTCGTCCGCCCGCAGGTTCGCGCGGACGGCCTCGGCCATGGCCTCGAGTTCGGCGGCGGGCATGTGGGCGGCTTCCGAGGAGGAGCCCTCGTAGACCGGCTCCTCGTGCCCCAAGTCGCCCTGCAGGCCGGAGCGGATCGAGAGCACGGTGAAGATGATGAAGGCCACCGCGAAGGCGAAGACGCCTATGAGCTGGCCCAGGCGGCCCAGCTGGCGGTTCAGGGGGGTTACGGTCTCGGTCTCCTCGGCGGCGGAGCGGGCGGTCTTCCCTATCTCGGAGGAGTCCCCCACGGAGGAGACCTTCACCAGGGCGTGCCCGTCGGACACGAAGGTGCCGCGCAGGACCTGCCAGCGCGGGTAGGCGAGCGCCGTGTCCCCCGGATCGCAGTCGGCGGCCGGGCGCTTGGTGACGGGAAGCGACTCGCCCGTCAGGGAGGCTTCGTTCACCTGGAAGCTCACGGCGTCGGCGACCTCGCCGTCGGCGGGGATCTCCTCGCCCTGCTCCAGGGAGCAGACGTCGCCTACCACCAGCTCCCTCTTGGGTACCTTGGCGTAGGCGCCGTCGCGCACGACCTTCACGGCTTCGTCGTCCGAAACCCTGTTCAGGATGTCGAACTCCTGGCCGGCCTTGTACTCGTTTATGAAGCCCAGGGTGGTGGCCAGGAGGACCGCTATCACGATGCCGATGCCCTCGGCGTACTGCCCTTCGATGACCCCGGCCAGGATGGCCACTACCGCGGCCACCAGGAGGATCCTGATTATGGGGTCCTCGAACTTCTCGAGGTAGAGCTTCCACCAGGGGTCCCGCGGCGGCGGGGTGAGGACGTTCTCGCCGTGGAGGCGCCGGCTCTCCAGGACCTCGGCCGCTGTCAGGCCGCGGATCTCGGGGCGGGCCCCGCCTCCGGTATTCTGATTGTCTGTCATTTGCTTTCGGTCTCGCTTTCCGGTAAAAGGCGGCGCCCGTGGGGGCCCGCCGGGAAAGGCGGTGCGGGACGTTAGGGGGCCGGCCGCGGCCTGAGGCCGCGGGCGGCGGGTGAAATAAGGCGGCTCCAGGTTCCCGGGCCGCGGGAGGGACTTGAACTCCGGAGCCGCGAGGGGCTGCGGCCGCCTCGGGGAGGGCCGGGCGGGAGAAGCTCCAGCGGCTGAACGGACGGGGGCCGACGCGCGGCTGAACGGGCGGGAGAAGCTCCAGCGGCTAATCGGGCGGGAAACGCGCCTGAGGAGGCGGCCCGGGCGGCGGCACCCCGTGAGGTCCCTGCCCGGAAGGTCCCTCGGCGGGCTCTCCCAGGGCTGGGGCCTGGGTCAGCGGAGAGGACGATGGTGATGTCGGCGGCGGCAGCGGTGGTGGTGGTGGTGGTGGTGGTAGCGTCGGCAGTGTCTGTTGCGTCTGCTGCGTCGGCGGTGACGACGACGGTGACGGAGACGATGGTGATGATGATGATGATGAAGGCAGAGGCGGCTGTGATGGTGATGGTGATGATGATGAAGGCAGAGGCGGCTGTGATGGTGATGGTGATGATGATGAAGGCAGAGGCGGCTGTGATGGTGATGATGATTGCGGCGAAGGCAAAGAAGGCGATGATGGCGGCGGGAGGGAGACCGCCGGCGGCTCCGGCCTGACCATGCTCACCAGCGCCACCCGCCCCCCGTCCTCCTCGGAGAGGAGCAGCTTCATGCCGTCCGCGAGCTTCAGCGCCTGTCCGGGGGGGCAGGGCCTCCGTCCGGACATGTCCCGGAGGTCCTGAAGCGTCTGGTTTACGAAAAGCCAGCTCCCGTTGTGGAAGCTGAAGTACCCCACTGGCTTGCCGCGTTCGCCTGAAAGAGGCCAGGGCAAGCCCGTCCCGTTGTAGGCGTTCCGCCGGTAGATGTACCTGTTGTTGAAGGCGGTGAGGTCCGAGGCGTCCGGGCCGGGCGCCTCCGCCGCCCCGTCCCGGCGCCGGGGGAAGATTTTGAGGAGCGGGAGCGACGGCCCGGCGAAAGGCTCCCCGCAGTAGGGGCAGGAAAGCGGGCGTCCGGGGTCGAATACGTACCAGCCGGACGGGCACGAGGAGCCGGCGCAGGGGACTAGCGCGTCCAAGGCCCTTTCCAGCTCCGACTCCCATTCGGCCGCGGAAGGGCGGCGGGACGGGTCGCCCAGGCCGTCGGCGAAGGCCCTGCGGATAACCCCCGAAAGTCGCGGGCCCGCGACCCGGCACGGGAGAAGCCCGGGATCCGACCAGGGCAGGAGCCCGTCCCCGCCCTCCTCCGCGCCGTCCGAGCCGCCCTCCCGGCCGACCGGCCCGCCGGGGCCAGGGAGGCCGGAGGGGTCCCAGGCATCCTCCACGAACGCGGCCCTCCACCCCGCCCGGAGCGCGCCGGGGACGTCGGCCGCGCAGCCCGGGGCCGGGGACGCGCCGCCCGGGAGAGGGGACGCGCCGCGGCCTCGGCCGCCGTCTGCCGGGACGGCGGCTACAGGGCGCCTGCGGAAAAGGAAGCGGTATACCAAGACCGCGAGCGCGTGCCGATCGGACTCGATCGAGGGGGGGATGGAGACCGCAGCCCCTTTCGCGAGGCCCGGATCCAGCATGAGTTCCGGAGGGAGGTAGTCGGGTTCGGGGATGAGCTCCGGCGGCTTGAAACCCTCCTTCCACAGGCCGTCCAGGCCAGTGAGGCAGAGGCTCCCTCGGGAGGGTGACGCGAGGACGGTCAAAGACGACAGCCCGGGGTGCAAGATCCCGTGGCCGTGGAGCAGCCTCACCCCGCGGGCCAGAAGGAGGCAGGCGTTAAGGGCGCCCGCGATCCCCCCCCGCTCCTCCTTAGGCACGTTCCTCATGTTCCTTGCCGAGGCGAACCAGTAGCCCTCCTTGAGCGCCCCGGCCAAGGCCGAACCTTCCGGGAAATAGAACATCTCGTCGTAGGCTTTGGCGACGTAGCCCTCGCGCCCCCCGCACGCCACGGACCGCTCCGGCCAGCTGAAGAGCTCCCGGAGGCGCTCGGCGCCGGTCCCGTTCAAAAGCTCCCTTCGGGCGGGGCCGGCAATCCACTCCACCCTTTCCCGGCGCCCCGAATCGGCGGGCCCGCGGTAGAAGGCCACGGCCCTTCCGCGGTCGGGGGAGAAGTAGACGTCCCGCGTGGCCCCGCATACTGCGCCGGCCGTAGCGAATTCCACGTCCTTCAACGCGAACCTCTTGCCGCCTTCGAAGGCGGAGGCGCGCATGACGGGCGGGCGCCCGGCCGTTCCGGCAATTGGGGGGCTTTCGGACATGGGGTATTTTGCGATCCTTTCCCGCCGGGCCGGGGGGCTCTGCCGCCGGGGGGCGTCCGCGCCGCCGGGGGGCGTCCGCGCCGCGTTGAATGGTTGGAGACCTTCGGTAAGTCAGAAAGGGGGAAGC
>JAIRZX010000121.1 GCA_031267005.1 Deltaproteobacteria bacterium | reverse complement strand
GGAGCGCGTGCCCGGTCGGCCCCGCGGAAGCGGGGCAGTGTAGGGGGGGGGACGCGCCGTCAGGCGTTGGGGCGCCCTGAGCCGCGTTGCCGCCCGAAGGCACGGCGCCTCTCATGGGCATGGCGTCGCGGAAAGGCATGGCGCCGCAGAAGGGCGGGCACGGGTTTGGGCCCGCCGGGCAGAAGGTTTTACAAGCCGCGGCCCGCAGGTTCTCCAGGCCTTTGGAAGGGTCCGGGAAGAGCTTCTCGAGCGTGAGTTCCCTCCCGTCCGGCAACAGGTTCAGGGCGCCGTACCACGCGGAGCCCCCGCCTCCCCCTCGGTAGGCCTCCACGAGGAAAAGGGCGCTCGCCACCGACGTCGGCGACGGGGAGGAGCGGTAGGGCCGCCCGCGCAGGAGGACCTTTGCCGGTCCGGGAAACCCGCACAGCCTCTCCGAGGAAGCCAGGCTCTCCCCGGCCTCCCTGGCGTCCGCCATCAGAGTGGAGGAGTACGCCTTTATCGCCCGGTCGACCGGGCCTCCCCCGTCCAGTCCCTGCGGGTAGAAAGCCTCCAGCCCGAAGGGCTTGGACGGGCACTCGCGCGCCTCGATGCGCGCCGTCTCCCAGGAGAGCCAGGTCCCGGGAGGCGCGTAGGCTTTCCCGGCGAATCCCTTTAAAACCCTTTCAGGGAAGGGAATCTCGCCGCCGCGTCCGTCCTTGGGCAAACCGCCCCGCTCGCTTTCGCGGCCGGGTCGGAACGCCCCCCGCGCCTCCGGCGGCGCCGCCGCCCGTCTCGCCTGAAAACTCGTAGGCGCCGCGCCTGCCGGGTATCCCGCTTCGCCGCCTTTGCGGTTGTCCGCCGCCCAGACGGCCAAGCCCAGCGACGCGGCGACGGCAGCCGCCAGCACGTATTCGAGCCGCATAAGGTCTCCTTCCGGCAGTCCGGCGAGGGGGCCGGGCTGCCATGGTGACTTATGCAAGCATACGACCTTCGCGCGTTAACTGTCCCAGACGCGACTCAAATCTCAACGAACGTTTTGTCGATATTTACGACCGGCCGGTATTTGGAATTTGCATTTCGGGGCAATACGGCGGCATTCAAAGGGAAAATTTTTTTTAAATATAATTTCAGAGACGCGCCGATCAATAGTGGTTACCAGTACGGCAGGATTTTTTTTGCCGTCGGTTATCCGAGCCGTCTTTAAACGGTTATTACTGTATTACTGTATTACTGAACTTTCCGGTCGTTCGGTAACTCCGCGATACGCGTCCAGCGTCACCAGTTCAGCTAGTTCTACGCGGTACCCGTTTCCGCCGGTTCCGGGCGGGCCTTGACGCGCCAATCCAAACGGACGAGTCTTTAAATTCGAATAGCTAAAAGGAGCTAATTGCGGACGTAATCCTTGTTCTGGGGAAAAAACCTCTGAAACGTAAATTTTCATTGCCTGAGGGAAAGGACCGCAGGATTTGCCGTCTCGCGGGCCAAACTGAAGCCTGACGGGGCAACGCCGTAGAATGACGGGGCAACGCCGTGCGCGGCACCTGATTGGTGAAAACGCGCGGCCAAAGGAGTATTCGCGGGTCGTCCTTTACGGGACAGCTGGCTTGTATCCGTTCGGGGGACGGGCTGACCGACTTCCTGGGAGGGGATCCCGTCTTGTGCTGAAGGGCGTGGGGGGATAGCGGCTGCGCGAGGCGGGCGTGAAACCCGGCTCCGGAAGCCCTCGTTCAGTAATGGGTTGCGGTATGCAGACGGCAACCGGAGGCCAGCTCCGCGCCGGAGGGCCGGGGAGCGGGGTTCCAGCCGGTTTGCCCCCGCCTTGCGGGGGGGCATGCCCAGTTTACGGATTCCATGACGCTTAAGCCCGCCTGGCTGGCGGGAAGGGGCCCACGCCTTGGCGCCCGCACAGGCGCGCTCTACCCGGCGCGTTTTACTTCCAGAGCTCCGGGTCGGCCCCGATCCCTATGAGTTCCTCCTTGGTTATGTCCAAGAGCTGGAAGCCCTCGTAGCGGGCGTAGCCCTCGTCCGCGGAAAGATGGACCGTGAGCCCCAGGGAATTCAGCGTCATGTGCCCGGCGGCGTCCAGTCCGGCTTTGGGCCTGGACATCTGCCTGGGGGCGCCGGGCGGGTTGTGGCGGCCGCATGCCACGTCCTTGAAAAAATACGGCATGTATTTCCTGTCGGCCTTTGCAGAGCAGTAGCCCCTGTACATCAGCCCCCACAGCAGGGGCGAGGATTTCTTCGGGTCCGCGAAGAGCTCGTCCAAGGTCAGCTCCCCGCCGTCGGCCGCAAGGTTTACCGAGGCGTAGGAGTATTCCCCGTGCGCCCCGCCCTGGAACTCGTCCGAGCCGAACAGGACGGAGAAGGCCTTGGGCGACGCCTTGAAGGGGGCTGCCGAGATCCTGGTGTAGAGGGAGCCTTTCGGGGCCGCGCAGGGGTTGACGGTTTCCAGGTAGTTGCGGGCTTTTTCCTTCGCCTTGCCGAATAAGGCTTCGGCGCGGGCCTTAACGGCCTTGTCGACGGGCCCGCCGTCGTCCAGGTTCTGGGGGTACTCGGCCGCGAGCTCGTAGGGGTTGTCCGGGCAGCCCGAGGGGAGGAGGTTTTCCTTCCAGCTTTCGAGCGCAACGCCTTCTGGGCGGGCGGAACGCTTTTCCATCTCTGAAAGACCGAACCCGTCCTGTTGCGCCGAAGCGGGGAGGCTCGAAGCCGCTGACGCGGCGAGGGCGACGGCGGCCAAGGCAAAGACGGAGGGGGCGAGAAAACGTGAGCGCATGATTCCGGCTCCTGGTTGCGGGGCCGCGCCTCGGCGCGGCGGAGAAAAACAGCATTTAAGCTCCCTCTAGGGGCGGGGGCTTAGGGATGCGGGCGGGCGGAAAAGCCGTAGCGGGAGTCCAGGCGGCGGGGCGGAAAGGGCCGTCCCCGCGTGGTGCTGGCCGCCGCCGGGGTTCGGTAGCCGCCGAAGGGGGGGAGTCGCCGACGGGCTGCGGTAGCCGCCGAGTGGTCGGGGAAGCCGTTGCGGGGCCGCAGTAGCCTCCGAAGGGTGGGCAGCCGCCGAAGGGGTGGGCAGCCGGTTCGGCGCGTTCCGCGCTGCCCGGACGTCCTGCCGCCGTTCCCCCGTCCCCGCCGCAGTTATTTCCAAATCGCCGGATCCGCGCCCATCGCGAGGAGATCGGCCTTGGGGATGTCCAGGTACTGCACTCCCTCCTCGCGCGAGTAAGACTCGTAATCGCCGAGGTGAAGGCTCAAGCCGAGCGAGGTGAGGAGCGCGTGTCCCGTCCCGTCCAAAGGCTCTCCGGGGGAGACGAAGGAGTCCGGCGCGGGCGGGGCGGGTTCCCCGGGGGGCACGCAGGGCAGGGAGTCGAAAATTATAGGCGTCTTTGCGTGGCCGCGGCAGAATCCGCCGTAGACGCTCTCCCAGAGCGCGGTGAGAGAGCCGCCCGGGTCGGGGAACAGCCGCCCGAGGGTTATCTCCGTGCCGTCCGCCGAGAGGTTTGCGGCGTAGTAGCCCTTGGAGCCCCGGGAGCCGGCCATCATCGTGCTGACGCTGAAGAGCACGGAGTAGGACGATCCCGACACCGCGTAGGGGGAACTCGTGACCCTGAAGTAGGACGCGAGAGAGGCCTCGGGCGAGTCCTCGCCGCATTCGCGGGTGAAGGACATGAACACGCCCGCGTCTTCCCTGGCCTGGACCATGAAGTCGCTGGCCAGGGCGGCCACGGCCTTGTCCACGGGCCCGCCCCCGTCCATCGAGCGGGGGAAGCTCACGGAGTAGTCGTAGTGGCTCCTGGAGCATGAGGGGGACGCCGTCCTGCGCTTGGCCGTTTCGGCGCTCGCCTTCGGCGGCCTCGCGGCGTCCCTCGCGAAGCCGGAGAGCCCATCTTCGGTCCACGGGGCCGGAAGCGCCCCGCCGCCCGCGGCGCCGAGCGTGGCGGCCGAGGCCGCTATGGCAACGGCGGCTGCGAGGGCAGCCAGGGGTTTGGGCGCGGGCATGGGGTCTCCTCCGTTGCGTCCGGCCGGGGTCAGGCTCTGCCGCCCCGAGGCCGCGGAGTCACCCCGGGGGCTTCCGCGGGGCCCGGCGGCCCCGGATCCGCCGTGCGTCCCCTGTCGGGATGAGTTCCTTGCCGCGGCTACCGTAACCCTCAGCCTTTGGAGCGCGGGAAGGCGTGTGGCGGCGGAGCCCGCCCAGGCGAGCGGTACCGGGCGGGGGGCTTCGGGCGGGGACGGTAAGAAGTGGCTTGGGGCTTCCCGGCTTGAACCGTAATGTTGCCGCATCCGTATCGTCATGTCAACGCGAAGCGGCATGGCGGCTTACCCGGGACTTGCGGCGAACAGCGGGCGCGGCCAGGGCCGGGGGGCCGCTTAAGGGCGGGGCCGCGAAAAGGCGCCGTCGGCCGGGGGAGGGCTCCGGGCCGATTATCCCGACCGCGCGGACGCGGCGCCTGCCAATCCCTCGCCTTGGGCGGCAGGCGTTCACGGCAGCCGCGTGAGGCGGGCCCTGCCGCCCAGGCGCCGTTAATGTCTGTTGCCCCCGGAGCCCGTCGGCGGCCCAGGCGGGCGCGAGGCCGCGGGCCTCTGTGAAGGGGATGACAGAACCTTAAGGAGGGCGCTTCCGCCCAGCCGCCGGCACTTGAGACGAAGCCCCCCGGGCGCCTTCGGCCGCCTGGGCGGGGGCCGTTGACCCGTCCCCCCAGTCGACGGCGCCTCGGCAGACGGGCGGGGCCTTCCAGGCGCCGTCCCGGCCCGTTAACCCGGTCGCGCCGCGGGCTTTAGAGCCGGCGGCCCGCCCGTTTTCCTTGAACCGGCAGGCCTGGGAGAAGCGCGGCTCCACAGCCCAGGCCCCGGCCTCGTCTTTGCAGCGCCACACCCGCTCCGGTCCATGGCGGTGGCCTGCCAGCAAGAGAAACGTGAGGCGGCCTGCAGGAAGCTTGGCTCTGCCTTCAATTTGCCGTCAGGTCCTATGAAGTCCCGGAAGTCCCGCTGGCAGCGGCCCGGGGCC
>JAIRZX010000680.1 GCA_031267005.1 Deltaproteobacteria bacterium | reverse complement strand
GCCGGCCTCCCCGCCGCGTCGCCTCGAGCCGGCGCGCCTCGGACCGGCTCACCCCGGACCGGCATGCCTCGAAGCGGCTTGCCCGGGACCGGCTCCCACCAAAACTGCTTGCCCGTGACCGGCTCCCACCGAAACTGCTTGCCCGTGACCGGCTCCCACCGAAACGGCATGCCCCGGACCGGCTTCCCCGAAACGTCATGCCCCGGACCGGCTTCCCCGAAACGGCATGCCCCGGACCGGCTTCCCGCGATCCGAAATCCCAAGGAGGGCTTCAATGCCTGAGCCCAGACACTTCATAACCTTCCGGGACATGAGCCTGGACGAACACAAGCTCCTTTTGAGGCGCTCGGCCGAGCTCAAGGCCGAGAGAGCGGCAGGCAACTACCGCCTGGACCATCTGGGAGGACGCCCCGTCATCATGATGTTCTCCAAGAACTCCACCAGGACCCGGGTAAGCTTCGAGTGCGCGATAAACGAGCTGGGAGGGCACGCCATAGTCATAAACATGGGCGACTCCCAGTGGACCCGGGGTGAGCCTCTGAGCCACACCTCGAGGGTTCTCTCGCGCTACGTCTCGGGCATAGTCATCCGCCACACCAAGGAGGCGGAGCTCGTAGAACTGGCCAAGTGGTCCTCCGTACCCGTCGTAAACGCCCTCACCGACGAGCGCCACCCCTGCCAGGTGCTGGGCGACCTCCTCACCGCCGCAGAGCGGCTGGGCGGAGTGGACGCCTTGGCCTCCAGGACCTTCTGCTGGATAGGCGACGGCGCGAACATGCTGAACACGTGGCTGGAGGCGGCGGCGATCTTCGGGTTCCCCTTGAAGCTCGCCTGCCCCGAGGGCTACCTGCCCGACAGGGCCATCCTGGACCGGGCCATCTCGGAGAATTCCCGGATCAGGATTTGCAAGACAGTTTCCGAGGCGGCCGAGGGCGCCGACGTCGTCACTACCGACGTCTTCGCCTCCATGGGCTTCGAAGCCGAGAAGGAGAAGAGGCTCAAGGACTTCAAGGGCTTCCGCGTCGACTCCGCCTTGATGGGCTTAGCCGCCCCCGGGGCCGTCTTCCTCCACTGCCTGCCTGCGCATCCGGGCGAGGAGGTGACCGACGAGGTTATAGAGAGCCCCGCCTCGGCCGTCTGGGACGAGGCGGAAAACCGCCTCCACGTGCAGAAGGCCCTTTTGGAGTACGTGATTCCCGCCCTGTAGGCCGCGAGGCCGTTTCCGTCTGGGCGGGCCCGGCGGGGGCCCGGACGGCCCGAGCCGCCGTCCTTCAAGCGCGCGGGTTTTTGGCGGCGGCCCTTTCACCCAGCCGCGCCCCTTGCCGCCCGCGCCCCTCGGCCGGGGGAGCGCCTTAACCTCATGCGCCTCGCGGCCGGCCGCGCCCCTCGCCCGGGGCAGCGTCCTAACATCATGCGCCTCTCAGCCGGCCTCGCCCCTCGGCCGGGGCAGCGTATTAACCGCTTGCGGCTCTCAGCCGGTAGCGCCTCCCAGCCGGGGCCGCGCATTAACCTCCCCGCGCCCCTTGTCGGCCCGCGCCTCCCAGCCGGCGCCGCGACTTAACCGCATGCGGTTTTCAGCCGGCCGCGCCTCCGGGCGGAAAGGCCCCTCTGCCGTCCCGGCTTCTTAAACGGCGGCGCCTCGCGCCCTGTCCCTATCCCCGCGGCGGCGGACCGCGCCGCAACCCGAGCCAGCGGCGAGAGCTCCCCTCCCCCCGCAGAACCAGCGGGGGGCCGATTACCCACCCGCCCGAAAGGGGGCCAACAGTTGTCCTCCCGTCGCTCCGACTGCCTTGTTATGGGGACCGGCATCGCCGGGCTGAGCTTCGCCTTGAAGGCGGCGGAGCGCGGCCGGGTCAACATAGTGGCCAAGAACCTGGCCTGCGACACCAACACGAACCTCGCCCAGGGCGGCATAGCGGCCGCGATGGGCGATGACGACAGGCTGGAGCTGCACGTCGAGGACACCCTGAAGTCCGGATGCGGGCTCTCGCACCTGGACACGGTCGAGATCGTCGTCGACGACGGGCCGAAGATGATTGAGGAGCTTGAGGAGCTGGGCGTGCCCTTCTCGATGGCGGCAGCCGACCCAAAACGGCCCGAGATGGGCCGCGAGGGGGGGCACAGCCGCCGGAGGATAGTTCACGCCAAGGACATGACCGGGCAGGCCGTGCAGAAGGTCTTGGCCGAGAAGGCCCTTGCGCACCCCAACATCACTGTCTTCGAGTTCCACCTGGCTTTGGATCTTATATTGGAGACCGGCCCCGACGGCGCCGCCAGGGCGGTGGGCGCCTGGGTGCTGAACCGCGAGACGGGGGCCGTCTCCGACTTCTTCGCCAAGGCCGTCGTGCTGGCCACCGGGGGCTCAGGGAAAGTGTACCTGTACACCACCAACCCCGACGGGGCCACCGGCGACGGGCTCGCCATGGGCTGGAGGGCCGGGGCCCGGGCCGCGAACATGGAGTTCGTGCAGTTCCACCCCACCTGCCTTTTCCACCCCAAACGCACCAATTTCCTCATATCCGAGGCCGTCCGGGGCGAGGGCGGGACGCTAGTCACACGCGAAGGCCTCAGCGTGATGCGGGACCACCCGGACGGGGATTTGGCGAGGCGCGACGAGGTGGCCCTCGCCATCGACGCCGAGATGAAGCGCTCCGGCGCCCCCTGCGTTTTTCTAGACATAACTCAAAAGGACCCCGACTTCATCCGGAACCGCTTCCCCAAGATCCACGACACCTGCCTTGGCCTCGGGCTGGACATCACGCGGGAGCCCATTCCCGTGGTCCCCGCCGCCCACTACCAGTGCGGGGGCCTCCTGGTCGACACCTGGAGCCGCACGAGCCTTCCCGGGCTCTACGCCATAGGCGAGGTGGCCTGCACCGGCCTCCACGGGGCCAACCGCCTCGCGTCGAACTCGCTCCTGGAAGCCCTGGTCATGGCCGACCGGGCGGTGGACGCGGCGTCCGAGGACTCCAGGCTGGCCCCGGAACCCGTCTGTTCCGAGGCGGTGTGGCCCACGGGGAGGCTCGGGCAGGCGCCTTCCGAAGCGGTGCTCATCACGCACTCTTGGGACGAAATCCGCCGTTTCATGTGGAACTACGTGGGCCTCGTTCGCTCCGACCACCGCCTCCGGCTCGCCTCGGCGAGGCTAAGGATGGTCCAGGCGGAGATTGAGGAGTTCTTCCGCCGCTTCGAGGTGGACGCTGACCTGATTGAGGTCCGGAACATCGCCGTGGTAGCGGATCTGATAATCCGCTCCGCCGCTTCCAGGCGCGAGAGCCGCGGGCTCCACTTCAGCCTGGACTGGCCGGAGCGCGACGACGTGCGCTTCAAGAAGGACACCGTGCTTGTAAACCCCCTGCCTTCTGTGCTCCTTTCCCAGGCCGAGGGGACCTAAAACCAGATGGCGGGGGAAGGCGGCCAGAAGGACCCGGCCATGGGCGCGGAAGACGGCGGGAAGCCCGATTCCTCGCGCCGAGGATCGTCCTTGGCCCACCCCCTCGACGGCGGCCCGGGGCCCGGGTCCCCCGCCCCTCCGGCGAACTCCGCGCCTTCCGCCAGGCCGCCCAAGGCCGTAAACCCCGGAGCTTCGCAAGGCTTCCCCGTCAAGGCGCCCAAACCCGCCGCCGGGCCGGCCCTCGCGGCCCCCGGCGCTTCAAACGGATCCGGGAAGACGGCCCCCGGGCTCAAGGCCGCCGGCCTGAAGCCAGCGGCCCCCTCCCCTAAGGCCTCCGCGGCAGGAGCGTCCGGCGGAACCGTTAAGGACGGCGGCTCCGGACGGGACGGCGGTTCCGGGCTGGCTTTGGCGCCGGACGGCGACCGGGACCGGGACCGGGACCGGGACGTGGACGGGGAAGAATACCCGGCGGCCCCCAGCGAACCGGCCAAATCCGGCAGGGGCGGGCTGCGGAACTCCAACGGCGAAAATGCGGGAGAGTTCGAAGGGCTCCTTAAGGACGCCGGTTCCGACGAAAAAGGCGAAAGCGTTCGCGACGGCGTTCGTGACGGCGATCCGGAAGCCAATGACGGAGGAAGGGACCAGCGGGAGCCGGAAGAGCCGGACGTCGGAGGCGCCGTCCGCTTGGAAGGAGGCGCCCCGCCGGGGTTCCCGCCGACGGACGGCGCCGCGGAGAACGGCAAGGCCGCTAAAGGACCGGGAATCCTGGAGTCCTTGCGGGGACGGCGCGCCTTAGCGATCTTAGTCGTTCTAGCGCTCCTTTTGCCTGCGGCATCCTGGCTGTACCTTAGGGCCAGCGAGCGGGACAGGGCCGAGCGGGAGAGGGAGTTCCAGGTGCTGTCCTGGGCGGTATTAAGGCACGTGCGGGCCGAGGAGAACGCCGTTCCTCCGCCGCCGGGATCCCTTACCCTGGTTTCGGACGGCTTGCCGCAGGAAACGAGGCTCCTGAAGGAAGGCGCGGGGGCCTTCGCGAAAGGCGACTTCGAGAAAGCCCGGGACAGCTTCGCGAGGCTCGCCGAGTTGAAGCCCGAAAGCGAGGTCCAGGCTCTCCTGGGCGCCGCCAACCTCAGGGCCTCCAACTTCTCGCTGGCCAAAGAACAGTTCAGCCTTTTGACCGATCCGCCCTTCGGGGATCCCGACATCGCGTCGTCGGTGGGGCTGGGGCTGGCCTTGGCCCTGTTCAACCTGGGGGATCTCGAAGGCGCCCTCCCCCACGCCGAGGCCGCCTACGCGGACAGGCTGAAGCGCCTGGGCCCCGCTTCCACCGAGACCGTGAGCGCCGCCAACATCCTGGGCGTGCTCCTTATCAGCCTCGGCCGCACCGCCGAGGGCGAAGAAATTTTGGAATCGGCCGTTAAGTCCGCCTTGGAAGGAGGGCATCCCCCGTCCACCCCAGTCGTAACGAACGCCTTGAAAATCCTTACCCAATCCTACGGCATGCGCGACTCCGGGAAGGACGTCTTCGGGCTCCTGCCCCCGGAATTTGCCGATCTGGCGGGAACGGGCACCCGGGCGGGACGCGACGGCCCCCTGACCGGCGCCCCGCCCGCCGGGGACGCGGCCGGCGAACGCATGCTCCCCCCGGACGACCGCCGCGGGGATCCGCCCGCCTCGGACGGCAGGAGCGCCGCCGGCGAAGCTGAAGGAACGGAAGGGCCGGGGGCAACTGGCGGGGGGGAACGGACGGGCGGGGCGGGAGCGCCGGACGGACCTGCCGGCTCGGAAGCGGCTGACGGGTCCGGAACCCAAGAGTCCTACGCCCCCGAGGCAGGGCAAGCCGGCGGGGGAGCCGCCGGCCCCGCCCCCCCGGTCAGCTACCCAGAGATGCTCGCAGTCTACAACGGGCTCTCCCGCGAGTACCCCCACTCCCCAGTAAGGCCAGCGCTCTTGGAGGCCATGGCCGCGAGCCTGGATCCCTCCCAAGGCGGCGCCCCCTGCCGCGACCCGGGAGACGTCCCTGCCCGCGAGACCCTATGGCACCTGTGCGTGAGCCTGGCGGACTCCCTGGTCTCGGACGGGGACTACGGCCGGGGCTTCCAGGCGACCGGCGAGCTTCTGCGCTGGCCGGAGACCGGCCACGGGCCATTAAGGCACCTGGTCTTCAGGAACGCCGCTCTCCAGAACTCCCGGGACGGGGAGCTGGCCGGGGCGGAGGAATTCCTCCGGCTGGCCCTTGCCGCCGCGGCGTCCCGGGAAGAGCTGGACCCCCAGGACGTGGCGTTTATCGCCTTACGCACCATAACCTTGGCCGACGTCATCCTGAAGCAAGGCAAGCCCAGCCTGGAGGCGGAGATCGAGCTCACGGCGTCCGTAACGCTTTTGGAGCGGAAGCTCCCCCGCCGGACGCTGGACACCTACCCGGAGAGCCCTTTCCTGTTCTGGTACCTGGCGCGCGTGCTCCGCGACGAAGGCAGGAACGGGGACGCCAAAAGCTACTTCGACCGAGCGCTGCGAGCCGCCTCCTCCGCCTCGGAAGCCCACCCGGACAGCGCCCCGGAACTCTCGCGCCTCCAAGACATGCTCCGCGCGGACCGCTCCTGGCGCCGGGGCAGGAGGGCCCCGGAACAACCCCCCTTCCCCCCCTCGCCCAGGATTTTTTTCGAGGCCGAGGCCGAATACGCCGCTCGCCCCCGCCGCCCCCCCTCCCCCTCGGCCCTGCGCCAGGAACTCCAGGGCTTGAAGCTTCTGGGAAGGATCAGGGACTTCGAGCCCCGGGCCGACGAAATCCTCGCGTCCCTCGAGCCCGGTTCCCCGGATTACCTCCGCTACCAAAGCGTCAAGCTCAGGTACCTGGAGGAGACCCGCGAATGGCGGCGCCTGTTCGCCGAGCTCAGGCTCATGACCGCCGACCCGCCCTTGGAGGATCCCAGGGCCAGGGCGCTTTTCTTAAGTTCCGCCAAGAGTTACGAGGCCAGGATGCTTATAGCTTCCGGCGACCCGCGCGGCGCCGCTTCCGCCTACGAGGAGGCGGCGGGGCTTCTGGACGGCGTCCCGGACACTGACTCCGCCCGCGACGGCATAGCTGCGGAGCTCTTGAAACTCCGGGCTTCAACGGCCCCCGCGAGCGGCCTGACCCCGGCCGCCGGCGCCGCGCAGTACCTGGCCCCGGCGGCGGGGGCAGGCGGCGCCCCCCCGTCCGCCGCGGAGCCCCGCGGGGATAAGGCGCCGGGTTCCCCGCAAGCGGGAGACGCTCCCGCTTCCCCGCAAGAGGGACAGGGACAGCCGCTGGCCCAGGAAAACCCCTCCCCGTAAGGAGAAGGCCTGAAGCCCCTCCTGGCAGCAGCCGTCCCTTGCGGCAATTCCGCTCCCCCACCGGGAAATTCAGGACGAAACGCCCTTCGGCCCCTGCACTCCGGTCGCCTCCGGCAAAGCATGCGGGCTGGATGTCTTTCTTAACCCATTCAGGCTTATAGCGCGTAGCTTTCCCTGGCGGCAGCGCGTAGCTTTCCAAGGCGGACGCCTCGGGCACGGCTGACCCGCCCGGCCTCGGCCGTATCGCCTTCCCGGAACTGGGCGGCCTCCGCCGGCCAGCGCTCTTGGGCCCGCAAAGATTGCAGTTTTTCTAAATATAGAATTCCATAGCTTCGTGCCGATCTGATCAGGGCGGCCAGGATTGCAAGGAGCGCCGCAAGAGGGGGCTGCTTGACATGTTAAAGGCGAAGCCCTACGATGTTTTTTTATGGCATTATGATTTTTTGTTCTTTTTAATCCCATTTAATTCATTTTTCGTTTTCCTCAATAAATTAATTTAACTAATACAGTCTCCTTTTCCTAATCTTTTAAATTTTTTTTAATGTCGAAGAATTTTAATTTTTAGTTTTTACTTTTAAATTTTTTTTATGCCGCGATCCCTCAACTTATTAATTCTCAACCAGGTGAAATCTTCCATGAACGACAAGCTTTCCGCAATAATCAACACCTACCAGGCGGCCAAAGACAACATTCAGACCGAGGAGGCCACGAAAAACGCCTTGATCATGCCCTTCATTGCCGCTATGGGCTACAACGTCTTCAACCCCATGGAAGTAATTCCTGAAATGGTAGCCGACATCGGAATTAAAAAAGGCGAAAAAATCGACTACGCCATAAAAATTAATAACGAAGTGGCAATGCTGATAGAGTGCAAAAATTGCGGGACGCGCCTGGACCACAAAAAGGTTTCGCAGCTGTACCGCTATTTTCACGTCAGCCAGGCGCACGTTGGAATCCTTACCAACGGCCTGGAGTACCAGTTTTTTACCGACCTCGACGAGCAGAACAAAATGGACGCGAGTCCTTTTTTCACCTTCAACTTGCTGAATTTCGACGACGCCCAATTCACCGAACTGCAGCGCTTCACAAAATCACAATTCAACATGGAGGCCATATTCAGCAGGGCCGACGAAATCAAGCGCGGGTCCACGGTAAAATGCCTTCTGGAGAGCTACATTTCCGACCCGAACGAAAATTTCATCAAATGCGTCCTGGCGGACATTCAATTCCAAAACCACAAAACCCAGCAAGTCGTGGCGTCGTACGCCCAGATCGTCAAAGACGCTTTCACCCAGTTGATTAAGGACCGCGTGGCAACCGTTCTCCGCGATGCCCTGAAGCAAAACCAGCAGGGGGAAGGGGTTGACGACGGGCTTGTCACCCCCTCCAAGGCCAATGACGCCACAGAGCTGACGCTTCCCCCAAACGGGCGGGACGACGGCATCGTCACCACGCCTGAGGAGATCGAAGGATACGCCGCCGTAAAAGGTATAGCCCGCGAAGTAATCCCGGCCGGCAGGGTCCACATGCGGGACGCCAAAAGCTATTGCGCTATCCTTCTCGACAACAAGAATAACAAACCTATTGTAAGGCTCTACTTCAATAATTTAGCTAACAAAAAACTCAATATTTTCGGTGCCCCCCCTGATAAGAAGGGCGAAATGGTCCCCGTCGCCGAGGTCGATGAGATTTACCAATACGCCGACAGAATCATTGCTCGTATCCAAGCCTTGGATGCCCAGCAGAACCTGCCGGATGACAAGAACGATAACATTATTGGCGACGACGTGAAAAGCGACACCGATTCTAACGACTCCTAGGCTTGTGCCGTTAGCGTTAGCGTTATGCGTTAAGCGTTAAGCGTTAAGCGTTATGCGTTATGCGTTATGCGTTATGCGTTATGCGTTATGCGTTATGCGTTAAGCGTTATGCGTTAAGCGTTATGCGTTCACTTCAGTATTGCCGTTGACGTTTAATCTTAGAATAGTACAGTCCCCAAGAAATGGCTATGCCATATAGGAATTGAATACCCGTCATTTTCTAATATTTATATCCAATCGCAATATCCCTAATTTTAAAATTCAATTTCTCCAACTTTATATTTTTTTAATTTTAATTAAGAAATACGTCCATTCCTAATCTAGCATGTTATACGTTTGTATCGATTTTAAAGATACGAAACAATTTAGAATAATAATTTTTCATTTGGTATATTTTGAAATGTTCAAAATGCAAACCCTAAATTATTTTTTGGCCCTCCCCGAAGTTTTATTTTTTATAGGGTTTTCGACAACTTATTGTTCTGGTTCAAGCCATATATTGACTTTAATTATTTATGCTCTTAAGCTAAAACTTATTGGTTGGCTGCCGTTTAAATATAATGAATCACATTTTCAGGTATAAATTTTTTAAATTTCTTTGAATTGAAATTATTGAATTTTATCACGCTTTAAATTAGTGGCTTTGAAAAATAAATGTAACCGTGTCCTTACTGCCATTCAAATTAAATATTAAATACAATATGGGAGAAATCCTTATGTAATTCAGCCATGTCTTGGACAATTTTTAATAATTATCAAGATCGGCAATATTAAAGACGCATACGCTTGAAATTTTTATTCATTTCACACATTAATGGATTGAAAACAAGAGTGACGTAGCGAGTTGACGTCGGCGTCCCGGACGCCGGGATCCCAGCTTCAACCATGAAGGCGGGGCCGTCCACGGCCGCGGGGAAACTGAACAGTTACGCCTTTATAATTAAATGTTTAAAAAAGCGTAGAGGTAAATCCTTCTGCGGCAAGGCCAAATCTTAGATATTATTGTAATAATTAATTGAACCGGCAATACTAAATAATTGTTATGCTTAAATATGGAAAACCAACCCGCCAAAGGCGGGAAATCCTTGCTGAATCAGCATGGCAATTCAAAATACCAAAAAAAATGCCCCAATAGTTATAATGCCGCGCTCAATGCCAGTCCTTTCCCCCTACGCTGTTTGTTTCCTCAGCCGCCAGTAATATATCCCCTATGGCAATCAGTTCTCCCTTTGCTGGTAATTTCTCCCGATGCCAAGCGGCCCGACAATCCGGAAGATCTCCAACTGGCGATCCGGAGCGTCCGGCCTTGCCCCGAACTCCCTTCCAGCATCTTCGGCCGCGTCCCGCTAGCGCAGAAAGGCCCGCTCCCGCGACAGCGGGAGCGGGCCTTTCTGGAATTTCCTGACTCAAACGGGGGCCGCGAAATACCACGGGGTGCGCGGCGCAAGCCCCCCTCCGTCGGCTGGAACTAGACGGTCGGCGCGGAATGCTGGACCGGGCCCGCCAGCTCGCGCCCGGTCTTCAGGACCTCCTTGCCCACCGCCACGACGGAGGCGAGGTCGATCACGTTCGCGGGGATTATCATGGTGTTGTTGGCCTTGGCCAGCTTCCCGAACTCGCCCAGGTAGCCCTCGATTATCCGCAGCGACACCGCGTCCTGGCCGCCGGAGGAGAGTATCCCCGCGCCCACGCGCTTCAAGGCCGCGGCGGTCGCGTCGGCCACCAAAAGTATTTCCTGGGCGCGGCCCTGGGCCTCGTTGATGCGCCGCTGCTTCTCGCCCTCGGAGATGTTTATGAGCTTCTGGCGCTCGCCCTCGGCGATGTTGATCTTGGCCTGCTTGTCGCCCTCGGCCTTGTTGATCATGGCCATCTTCTCGCCCTCGGACTCGGCTATGAGCGCCCTCTTCTCCCGCTCCGCCCTCATCTGCTTCTCCATCGCGTCCTTTATGGACTGGGGCGGGGTGATGTTCTTGACCTCGTAGCGGTTCACCTTGACCCCCCAGGGGGCGGAGGCCTTGTCGACGGCGTTGATTATCTCAGAATTGATGGTCTCCCGCTCCTCGAAGGTGCGGTCGAGCTCCAGCTTGCCTATGACGCTCCTCATGGTGGTCTGCGCCATCTGGACAGCGGCCATGTGGTAATTGGACACGCCGTAGCTCGCCCTCTGGGGATCCATGACAGTCATGTACAGCACCCCGTCCACCTCCACCGAGATGTTGTCCCGGGTGATGCAGATCTGGGGAGGCACGTCTATCACCTGCTCCTTCAGCGTATGGCGGTAGCCCACGCGGTCGAAGAAGGGGATAAGGACGTGGAAGCCGCTCAAAAGCGTCCCGGAGTACTTGCCGAGCCTCTCCACCACGTAAGCCTCGTTCTGGGGGACGATCCTTATGTACTTTACGAAAAGGAACAGGAGGAATATCGCCGAGCCGATGAAAATGATGGTCAGGACGGTCGCGTCCATGCAAAAACCTCGCTTTGGCGGACGGGGTTGGCTGGCTGGAGCCGGACGCCCGGTGGAAGGTAAGGGGTAAGGGCACGTTCAGGCGGCCCGGAACAGTCTCGAGGGCTTGGGGTTCAGGGGGCCCGGAAGGTTGCGGGGAAATTCCGGAGGCTACGGGGGGAGCCAGGGAGGCTCTGGCAGGGAGGCTCCGAAGGGGAGGCTCCGAAGGAGAGGCTCCGAAGGGGAGGCTCCGAAGGGAAACGGGCGGCCGACTGAGGGCAGGCTCCCTTCGGGGCCGGAGCCTTGCGTCCGGAAGGCGGGCCAGTTCCTTTACGCCGCGGAGCCGGGGCCAAGCTCTCCTCCGTGTTCCGGACCGGACGGCGGAAGAGGGTCAGTTCCCTTCCGGCCCGGGTCCGGACGGCGGGACTTCGGGCTGCGGCTGGGCGGTAGCGGCGAGCAGCGGCTCGACCAGGAGGGTCAAGCCGTCCAGATCCAGGATGCGGGCGCGGTCGCCTTCCTTCAAGGGCGCCCCGCACCTGGCCTGCCAGCGGGTGCCGTTGAACTCCACTGTGCCGGGCCGGCCCGGGGCCACCTCGGCGACGACGTCCACCTCCTGGCCGAGGTAGCGCTCCGCCACCATCGGCTCGCTCAAGCTGTCCGTCTTGGCGGCCTTGCGGGAGGCCAGAAAGAGTATGAGGTGGCGCCTAAGGAGAACGAGGGCCGCTACGGAGACAATAGCGAACAGCGCCCACTGGGCCCAGGGCGGTATAGGCACTATGGCGTTCAGGAGAAGGACGCACCAGGCGCCCAGCCCGAAGAACAGGAAGAAAACGCCGGGGGTGGCTATCTCCAGGACAAAGAGGGTGAACCCCATGATAAACCAGAATAAAGCGCCTGAGCCGATTGTCACCCGAGCCACCTCGCTAAGATTGATTCCACTGTAAAATCCCCTCCCCTCAGCCTCTCCTCGCTGGGGAGGCGGAGAAGCTGCCTGAACGAGCCGAGCGTTCAGGGCACACTCCTCCTGTTGCTGACTTTTGCGCTCGCC